>DATFCB010000636.1:0-11775 GCA_035253525.1 Pyrinomonadaceae bacterium
ATGACTCACGCTGGAGGCGCAAAGTCGCAAAGAAGGGCGGGCCAGGAATTGAAGTCGTGTGCCCCTAGCGTATGCCCGAAGATGAAACGAGACCATGCTTATAAGCATAGATCAGTAATCCCAGACGCCCGCTTTTAACGCCGAGTTTGTCGTAGATAATCGAAAGATTATTGCGCACGGTGGATTCCGCGACGGCGGGGCGCAGGCGCTCGGCGATCTCTTTGTTTTCGAGCCCCTCGCCGACGAGCGCTATGATCTCGCGCTCGCGCTCGGTGAGTCTGGCGATCTTGGCAATCTCCGGGTCAATGGCCTTGCTGGCTTGCGCGCGCCGCCTGTCAAGCAGCCTCTTGGTGGCCCCAGGCTCAAGCCAGTATTCGCCTGTGCGGTGAACCTTCTCGATGGCGTTCAACAGTTCGGCCGCGCCCTCGTCTTTCAACACCACGCCCCGCGCCCCGAGTTCAATCGAGCGGTCGCGTTTCTCTGTGTCGCGCACTCCCGTCAGGATGATAATCCCCGCCCCTTCGTCAGCCCGCAGCAGTTCTGGAATCAAATCGAGGCCGCTGTCGTCGCCGAGGTCAAGGTCGAGCACGATGATGTCGGGCTGCTCGCGCGTGGCGGCCACGAGGGCGTCCGCGCTGTTGCCCACGTCGCCGACGACCACCATCCCGCGGCGGCTGGAGATTAAATCGCGCAGCCCGTCGCGTATGATTTTATGGTCGTCTACGATCAGAATACGAATAGGCTCGTCGCTCGCCGTCATGGTCTTATAGGCTCCCGTTTCTTCTCCGGTCAGAGGGGTATCTCTACTTTGACGACAGTCCGGCCGTCGAGGCTTTGCTCGACGTTCACACGGCCGCCGAGTTCTTCCGTGCGCTCGGTAATCGAGCGCGGGACGAAGGCCGGGCACGCCCCGCCGTTCGCCTGCGAGTTATTATTTTCGATGGACAGGCGCAGGGTCGTCTCAGAGCGCTCGACAGTGATTTTACTAAAGGAGGCTTCCGTGTGCTTCCTGATGTTGCTCAAACCTTCGTGGACGATGCGTATCAACTCGGCGGCGAGACGGTCGTTGAGTTCGACCTGCCCCCTGCTCTCGACCTCAACGTCAAGGTCGTAGCTCTCGGCAAACTGGGCGGCGAAGCGCTGCACCGCGGACATGAAGGTGGCCCCCGGCTCGTCACCTTCTCTGAGGCCGCGCACGAAACCGCGCAGGCCGTGCACCTCGTTGACCGTCGTGTCGAGCAGCCGCTCAAGGTCTTCGCTCGTGTCTATGCCCTCCGCGCTCTTGTTGCGGATGGCGGCCAGTTTATATTGCAGCCCGATATAGGGCTGGATGACGCTGTCGTGCAGGTCGCGCGCGAGCCGCTGGCGCTCCTGGTCGGCCGCGTTCAAGGCGAGCCGCGCCAGCAGCCTGATGTTGTGTATGACGGGCATCATCTGCTCGACGACCTGGATTAGAAAACTGACATCCGAGTCGCCGAAGATGCCCTGTCGCGCCATCAGGTAAAGTCGCCCAATCGTTTTTCCGCGATAGCTCAAGGGCACGGAGACAAACGGCCCCAGTTCGAGCTTCGTCGCCAGCGAGTCAATCACCGCGCGCCACTCCGCCGTACACTCCTGCTTCGTCGTCAGGTCGAAGACGTACTCGTCCGAATCGCTGAAGAGGCGCAGGCGCGGCCTGCCCCTGTGAATCACCGCGAGGCCGTCGGGCAAAGAGAGCAGCAGTCGTTCAAGATTTTCCGGGATCCGCTCGCTGCGCACGGATTCCGCCGCCTGGTCGCGCCCGAGGCGAAAAAGCCGCGTGTTGTTATAGACAGGGTCAACCAGCACGAGCAGACAGGAGTCCGCGTCATAAAAGGTTTGCAACTTCTGCAACATCGAGCCGATGGTGTAGCTGACTCCGAAGCGCGGATTCGACAGCCCCGTTATCTCCCGGAGGAAACCCAGCCGCTGCTTGTGCTTGATCTCGCGCCCGCCCCAATAGGCCATCATGTAGCCGAGGACGAGCAGGTAAACAGGGCGCAGCAGGAAACGGTTCAACTCGAACTCCCCGCCGCCTGGGGCCGTCGCATAACCGATGACGGTAAAGAGCACGCTTGAGGCGATGGCGACGCGGAAACCCGACGCGAAACCCTCGCGGAATGAAGCGACCAGGATGGGGAAAAAGAAGAAGTAAAAAAAGATGCTGCTCGTGCCGCTGCTCAGTGCGACGAAGACCAGGTAGCAGCCTACGTCAACCCAGGGGGTGACGCTGTTCGGCAGCAGCGCGCGCCGGTAGACAGAGGAGAGGAAAATAACTGCGCTGTAAATGACGTAGACGACGAGCGCCGCGTAGGTGAGGGCGACAAGGCGGTTCGGCTCGGACGGGTCAATGAAGATGATAGTCAGGGCTGAGAAGGCCAGAGTGAGCCTCATCAGACCGATCATTCGGTCATCCACAGGCTCAAGAGCTGAATACTCCTGATCAATGACGGTGCGCAGGCTCTCGGTCTTTCCCCCGGCCACAAGAATCCCCCGCAAGCGATGGTTTCGGTCTGAGGGAGCACGACTATCGGGACGCCGCCGCTTCCCTTCGCAAGCACTTCAGTAAGGCATGTAGCATAATTACAGGCGTGAGAACATAAACTAAGATGCCGGAACCATATTACGAATTCGGCCGTCAGTCAATCGCCACCAGCGGGAGTCAGGCGACGAAATGGCCCATCGCGGGCGGAGGAGAAGGGCAGAGGCGGAAACAATGGTATAGTCAAACGAGTGGACGGGTGGATTGGAGGAAGCCCATGATTCAAGTAAATCTGACGCTCTCGTTCGTCACCTTTTCTCTGCTCTTTTCGATTCTCGGACAGAGCGGTTCCTGCCGCAGTAAAGAGGCTAAGATGAATAACGCACCCGCGGGGAGCAATGAGCGGCTGGCCGTCGGAGTGTGGGGCGGGCAGCATATACGCATGGAGGTGACGGACGGCGGGGCACAAATCGAATACGATTGTGCCAGGAGCACGATTGACCAGCCCATCACGCTCGACAGTCAAATGAGGTTCGCCGTCAAAGGCAAATTCACCAGGGAGCACGGCGGCCCCATTCGTGAAGACGAAGTGCCCAACGTCTCCCCAGTACGCTACGCCGGCCAGGTCAGCGGCAAAACGCTCACGCTGACCGTCACGCACGACGAGACGGGGGAAAGCTTCGGCACTTACACTCTGACGCAAGGGAGCGCCGGACGCGTGATGAAGTGCCGCTAGGCTGCCGCTGTCCAGAAAAAGCCTTGACAGACTTCGCGTCATAAGGAATACTCGCGCGCCGTGAAGATTCCCGGATTCACACTCAGAGGTTTCAAAAGACCACACGAAGCGGTGGCCGCGGACCTGGGCGCGCTCGAACGCGAGGTGATGCAGGTGATGTGGCGCGACCATGAGGCCAGCGTCCGCGAAGTCCACCGCTCGCTCGGCGAGCACAAGGCATACACGACCGTCATGACGACGCTCGACCGGCTTTACAAGAAGGGCCTCCTGGCTCGTCGTAAAAGCGGGCGCGCGTTTCTCTACTCCGCACGCTTAACGCGCGAGGAGTTCGAGCGGGGCGTGGCCGAGGACGTGTTTGCGGGGCTGCTCGGCCGTGCGGCAGGCGAGGCCGAGCCTCTTCTGGCCTGCCTCGTCGAAGCGGTCGGCGAGCGTGACCGCGAGCTGCTCGACGAACTCGACAGACTTGTCAGGCAGAAGAAGCAAGAACTGAGAAAGGAAACGACATGACGTATTATGTGCTCGTAACCTGCCTCTCCCTCGCAGTATTCCTGTCGCTCAACGCCGTCGGCTCTTACGCGGCCACCGCGCTGTGGCTCGCAATGCGCGAGCGCGCGAGCCGCTGGCAGGCGTCCACACGAGCCAGAGTTCTCTTCTGGCTGCGCGTTCTTCCGCCCGCGACTGCGCTCGTCTTCGTCGCGGCGCTGATGGTCCCTGCTTACCTGAAACACGAGCCTTACAAAGCGAACGAGGCCGTTGGCCTGCCCTTACTCGCCCTCGCCCTGTTCTCCGCGTTCGGCATCACGTTCGCACTCTATCGCGCCGTCGCCTCCTGGCTGATGACGCGGCGGCTGACAACCCTCTGGCTGAGACAGGCCGAGTCCGTGAGCGTCAAGGGAATCACGATTCCCTCCTACCGCCTGAGCTATTCGACCCCCGTGCTCGCCGTCGTCGGGACGCTGCGCCCGCGCCTTTTCATCGCAGGGCAGGTCATGAACTCGCTCAGCCCCGAAGAGATGGAAGTGGCGCTTGCGCACGAGCGCGGCCACCTCGTCGCGCGCGACACGCTCAAGCGCGCCGTCATGCACGTCTGCCGAGACCTGCTGCCGTTCATAGGGGCGGGGCGCGTGCTCGAACGTGCATGGGCGGAGGAGGCGGAGAGGGCCGCGGACGAGTATGCGGCACGCTCCGGGGCCGCGTGCGCTCTGGACCTGGCGGCCGCGCTGATTAAGATTGCCCGCCTGACGCCCAAGGGCGTTAAGAACATAGCGCCTGCGGGGGCGTTCTTACTCGAAGGCGCGTCTGACGGTCTGGTCAGCAGAGTGCGGCTTCTGACGGAAATGGCCTCGACCCGCTGGACGCCCGTGGGCAACGAATCGCAACTTTCAAAAGTTGCTCTCATGACGGGATTCATCGCGTTTGCCGCCGTGATAGCGATGGCGAGCGACTGGCACATCTCAGCAAACATCCACACCATCACCGAGCACATCGTCAAGCTCCTCAGCTAAGGAACCCACCCCGCCCTGCTCCCAAAAGTTTTTACGGCATGGCTGAGGCGACCTCGTCCCGCGTGTGACAGGTCGTCTCGGCGAACTACGAAGTCTGGTAGTAGATGACCGCGTGAGCTAGGCTGTCCGTTTCCAGAAGTTCTCTCAAGCACCCCCGGAGGCATAATCACTTGAATATGAAAAGACAGGCGGCCTATCTGGCGCGCGCGCTCGGCGTGATATTTTTATTATCGGTTTTTCACGGCGGCGTGATGGCGCAACAGCCCGGCGATTCGCGCGGCGGCGTTTCCGGGGTCGTCAGAGACTCTTCGGGGGCGGTCATCAACGACGCGGAAGTATGGCTCGTCACTGCCCAGCAGGCCGTGTTCGGCAAGACCCTGACGGACGCGGACGGGCGCTTTCAGTTTGCAGACATCCCCACAGGCTCCTACCTCGTCTTTGTCTCCAAACGCGATTTCACTCGCCAGCGTGAGGCCGTCCAGGTCACTGCGGGCGATGCCCTGGAGTTGAGCGTGGTGTTGGAGGTGAGTCCGCTCAGCGCGGAAATCACCGTGACGGCGGAGGCCGGACAGGTCGCGGAGGCGCGAAACACGGCGCAGCCCATCAACGTCATTGACGAAGAAGAGATCATAGAGCGCGCGCCTGAAGTCGTCGCGCAGGTGGTTGACGAAGAGCCGGGCGTCAATCTGCAACGCACGAGTCCCAGCCTGAGCGCCGTCTTCGTGCGCGGGCTGACGGGCCGCAACGTCGCCGTCCACGTGGACGGTGTGCGTTACACGACGAGCACGCAGCGGGGCGGCGTCAGTACGTTCTTCAGTCTGATAGAACCTTCGACCCTTGAGACGGTCGAAATCTTGCGTGGGCCGAATAGCTCGCAGTACGGGTCGGACGTTCACGGCGGCGTCGTCAACTTCATCACCCGCGTGCCCATCTACGGCGGGAGCGAAGGCGAATGGCACGGCAACACGAGCGTCTTCTACAGTTCTCCGACTAACGGCTTTGGCGGCAACGCGCTCGTGACCTACGGCACGCGGCGATATGGCATGCTGCTTAATGTGAACGCGCGGCGCATCAACCGTCTGCGCCCCGGCAGCGGCCTCGACGGTCACGCGGCGGTGACGCGTTTCCTCGGCATCCCCTCTGACATTTTGGGCGAGCGCCTGCCCGACACTGCTTTCACGCAGTACGGCGGTCACTTCCGCACCAACTTTATTCTCAACGACACGACCCACCTGCTCTTTAGCTACACACGCAATCAGCAGGACGGGGGCCGCCGTTACGACCAGTTGGCGGGCGGCGACGGAAACCTCATCGCGGACCTGCGCAACCTGATGACGGACCTCTTCTACGCGCGCCTCGTCAAACAGCGTTTCGGCTTCTTCGACAACGCACAGTTCACCTTCTCTTATAACGGGCAGCGCGAGGAGCGCATCAATCAGGGCGGGCAGGGCAACCCGCTCGGCGCGATTACCAACCAGCGCGAGCGGACCAACGTCTTCGGCTTCAACTTCCACCTGGACAAGCGTGCCGGCGAATCCAACACGTTCACGCTCGGGGCCGACGTGTACCGCGATAAGATTACCGCCCCGGCCTTCACCTACGACCCCGTGACCAGAGTGACGACCCCCTCTCGCCCGCGCATCCCCGACGGCGCGCGCTACCTCTCCTACGGCTTCTTCGCGCAGGACGTTTACACGGTCGTCCCCGAACGCCTCCGCGTGAGCGGCGCGCTGCGCTACAGCGTCGCGTCTTACAAATCCGAAGCGGCGAACGCCCCGCTCGCCGCGAACGGGCGTCCGCTGTTCCCGGACGATAGCGCCCGCTTCGACGCCTTCTCCGGTCGCATCGGCGCGGTCTTTACGGTCGGCGGCGGCTTCGACATCGCCGCGAAATACACGCGCGGCTTCCGCGCCCCGAACACGACGGACCTGGGCATCATCGGACTGGTCGGCACGGGCTTTGAAGTTGACGCTTCGACCGCCGCAGGTCTCGGCGGTTTCATCGGCACGACTGCGGGCGGAGACGCCGTCTCGACCGGCATTCCCGTCACGCGCCTCGAACCTGAGACAAGCCACGGCTTCGACCTGAGCCTGCGCCTCACGCGCTCGCGCTTCCGCGCCGAGGTGGTCGGCTTCACGACTAAGCTCCAGGACGTGTATTTCGATCAGGCGCTGGTCCTGCCGCCGGGAGCGGTCGGTCAATTCCTGGGCAGCGAGCAGATCGTCAGACAAAACGCCAACGGCCTGGTCTTCGTCGGCATCGCGACAAGCCCTGTGCTCGTCCGCGTCAACTACGACGACGCGCGCTTCAGCGGCGTCGAATTCAGCGCCGAAGCGAGGCTGAGCCGCGACTTCAGCACGTCCGGCAACTTCACGTACATCCGCGCCTACAGTCTCCTGAACGGACTCCCGCCGAACGTCGAAGGCGGCGTGCCGCCCGCCCACGGCTTCGTCAGCCTGCGCTATCAACCGCGCGGCTCGTCGCGTTTCTACATCGAAGGTTATTCGATTCTCGCGGCGCGACAGAATCGCCTCTCCTCGCTCGACCTGGCCGACCGTCGCACAGGCGCGGCCCGCTCGCGCGCTCAAATCCAGAACTTCTTCCGTCGCGGCGCGTGCGTGCGCGGCGTCACGACTCCCGGCAACAGCGGCTGCGGGACGGCGGGCGGCATACTAATCTCCACGGGCGAGACACTGGCACAGGTGCAGAACAGGCTCCTCCCCATCGGCGCAACCATCAACGGCGTGACCATCGTCAACAACGACACGGCCGTCCCGCTGTTCACAGCCGTTCCGGGTTATGGACTGGTCGGCCTGCGCGGCGCGTTCCGCTTTGGCGAAAGCTCGGAGGTCTTCATTGACTTCGAGAACATCGGCGACAAAATGTATCGCGGCATTAGCTGGGGCATTGACGGCGCGGGCCGCGGCGTGACGATGCGCTACAGATACAAATTCTAACCCTGCTACACAGGAAGTCTCATGCAAAGGCGCAAAGGCGCGAAGAAAAGCTCAATGGTTTTCTTCGCGCCTTTGCGTCTTTGCGTGAGATGTTTTCTTTAGGCTACACTCAACCGCAAACCGATATAAAACCCCGCTTGCGAGGAACGCCATGAAACGTACTCTCTTACCGCTCGGACTGATCTTCACGTTGCTGGCAATTTCGGCTTGCCAACGCGGCGGCAGCGGGAACGTAGAGCGCAAGGCCGACGACACGGGCAACATCAAGGTCGGCGTTTACGCGGACCTTTCGGGCCAGACCAACGACCTCGGGCAGTCAACTAAAAACGGCGTCGAATTAGCCAAAGACGAGATAAACCAGGCGGGCGGTATTGGCGGCCGCCAGATAGAGCTAATCGTCGAGGACGACAAAGGTCTGCCGGACCAGGCGGCGACGGCCGTCGCCAAGCTGATTAATCAGGATCAGGTGCATGCCGTTGTCGGCGGGGCCGCAGCACCCAGCAGCCTCATGGCCGCGCCGAAGGCACAGGAAGCCAAAGTGCCCATGATTACTCTCGCGGCGGCGGACCCGAAAGTGACACAGACGGGCGATTACATTTTTCGCGTCGCCTTCCTTGACTCAGTTCAGGGCGAGGTGATGGCGAAATACGCTGCGAACAATATCAAGGCCAAGACCGCAGCCATCCTCTTCGAGGAGAACTCGGACTACAGCCGCGAACTGGCCCAATCCTTCGAGAAGACTTTCGTCCAACTGGGCGGGCAGGTCACGGAGAAGCAGTCTTACGCGCAGTCGGACCAGGATTTCAACAGACAGTTGTCGCCGATTCAGGCCGCCAACCCGGACGTGGTTTACATTCCCGGCCGCTCCAAACAGATCGGCGCTATCGCCAAACAAGCCAGGGGGCTTGGCCTCAAAGCCGTCCTCCTGGGCGCTGACGGTTGGAACGACCCGCAGCTTCTTCAACTCGGCGGTGAAGCCCTCGACGGCGCTTACATCACGGGCCACTATTCGGCCGACGATCCCACACAGGCGGTCCGCGATTTCACGTCCGCCTACAAAAAACGTTACGGCAAACCGCCCGATCCGACCGCCGCCCTCGCCTACGACGCGATGAGAATCCTGGCCGACTCACTCAAACGTGCGGGGACGAGCGACGGGCTAAAACTGCGCGACGCCATCGCACAGACCTCTAAATTTTCGGGCGTCGCCGGGACCATTACGCTCAACGCCGAGCGAAACGCCTCAAAGCCCGCGCTCATCTTCAAACTGCAAGGCGGGAAAATATTCCCTGTCTATAGAGAAGAGACTTAATCTCTTGACAGCTAAATTCGCCCGCCTCTTGCGGGAGGTCGGCGTCCGAGTTGCGTGAGCAACTTTTCGAGCGGCGGGATGCACAGCTCGACCCATTTAAAGGTTAGTGTTCTGATGAATCACGAGTTTTCAGTCGGTGAATGGATAGTTCAGCCGCGGCAAAATATTATTTCTCGCAACGGGACGCGCGTTCGGCTCGAACCGAAAATCATGTCCTTGCTGGTCTTTCTGGCTGAAAATTCCAGCGAAGTGGTTTCTAAAGATAAACTGCTTGAAACAATCTGGGGCGGCACTTTCGTCACCGAGCAGGTTTTGAAGGTCGCCGTTTCCGAGTTGCGAAAAGCTCTCGGCGACAATGCCCGTCAGCCGCGCTACATTAATACGGTCCCGAAGAAAGGCTATCAACTGATTGCCGAAATCGGCCCCGTCAATGACAGCGGCGGCTCAAATCCCCCCGCACCAAAAGAAACTTCTGTTCCCGCGTGGCCCCGATGGGGAAGCCGGTTTTGGATTCTGACAGCGATTGCGCTGGTCATCATAGGCGCTGTCGGAATTTTCAAATTTGCCTTTGAATCAAACCCGCCGCCTTCCGTCGTCAAATCGAAAGCGATAAATTCAGTCGCCGTTTTGCCACTCAAAAACCTAACCGATGATAGGACGGAAGAGTTTTTCGCCGACGGCTTGACCGAAGCGATTAGCACTGACCTCGCCGAACTAAAACCGCTACGCGTCATCTCGCCCTCCTCGATGATGAGGTATAAAAATGCCGACAAACCCCTGGAACAGATCTCGCAGGAGTTAAATGTAGAGTCCCTGCTCGAAGGCTCGGTCTTGCGCTCGGGTGAAAGAATACGATTGACTATCCGTTTAATAAACGCTGCGGACGGTCAAAATATGCTCGCAAAAACTTACGAACGGGATTTGAAGGATATCTTAAAAATTCAAGCCGAGCTGTCTTCGGACATCGCGCAACAGGTACAACTTAAACTGGTCCCGCAGAAGGCGCAGTCGCAGGTTGACCCGCAAGCGTATGAGACGTATTTGAAGGGGCGGTATTTCTGGAATAAACGTGAGGTCGAAAACATCGAGAAGAGCATCGGATATTTTGAGCAGGCGATTGCTTTAGAGCCAGGTCAAGGCTTATTTCATTCGGGGCTGGCGGACGCTTACATTCTGCTGGCGTTTTACAGTCCGAGCGGAGACAAAGATTATTACCAGAAAGCGAAAGATTCCGCGCAAAGGGCTTTGGCCTTAGACGAGACTCTGGCCGAAGCACATACTTCGCTTGCCGCCGTGCTCCACAAACACGAACTGGACTGGGAAGGAGCGCAACGAGAATTTCAAAAGGCGATTGAACTCAACCCGAATTATCCGACGGCCCATCAGTGGTATGCGATTTACCTGATTTCAAAAGGCGAATACGTAAAAGCAGTTGCCGAAATTGATAAGGCGCTCGAACTCGACCCGCTCTCGCTCATCATGCGAACTGATCGCGGCTGGATTTTATACGTTGGCCGCCGCTATGAGGAATCAATCGCGCAACTGCGGCAAACCATCGAACTCGATCCGAGTTTCGGGGCTTACTATTTTCTGATTCTCGCTTATGGGCAAAATGGAATGCGACACGAAGCAGTTGCCGAAGCCAACAAAGCGCTTGCGCGCCAGCGCGCGCCCGAATATCTGGCCCTTTTAAGCTACGCACAGGCTTTAGCCGGAAACCGCGACGCGGCGATGGCGACGTTGAAAGAACTGAAAAAAACTCCGGGTGACAGGACTCCGGTTTACGAAACGGCTGTCGCATATTCCGCCCTGGGCGACAAACAAAAGGCACTCGATTTTTTGGAACGAGTGCCGCTGGAGAGTTCGAGTTGGCAAGCCTTTTTGAAAACCCAGCCGGAGCTGGCCGACCTGCATTCCGAGCCGCGGTTCCAGGGGCTTTTGCGCCGAATAGGATTTTAAGGACGAAACGGAAAATTTATTCGGGTTGATTCATCGCTCCGCCGCCTTTACTTCTTGCGCGTGTAGGTGAAATCAAATGTGGTCGTCCACGTTTTGCCTTCGTCGGCCGAATTTTCGCCGAACTGCCGCACGTCGCCGCCGGGTAGTTTTGAGAAAGTCATTTTCGCCAGCGTTTTCTTGCCACCGGCGATGTTTTCGGCGACGAGAATCATCTTGCCGTCCTGAAATTCACCGATGTAGTGCGTGAAATTCCCTTTGTCGTCAACCCACGCCTGATGCCATTTGTTGTCGCTCGAATTGAAAACATTGAAACTCTTGCCGGAAGAGATGGGCGTTGACCAATTCTCGAAAATGATGCACTGGTTTAAGATCAACTGAATACTGCTCGAACCGACGGTCACGCCCTGCGTGTTTTTCGCGTCCCATTCGCCAATCCAGAAATCGAACTGTCGAAATTCCGGCTTCGCCTTGCACGGGTTAACGGCTAAGTCCGATTTTTCGACCAAATCCTTAAAGCGCTGCTCATCGCGCCACGCGGCAAAATCCTTTTCCGCCCGCAAAGTGTCGGGCGAGATGCCGCCCATCGTCGTGCTCTTTTCCAGAACCTCGAAAGTTTTTTCCTTCTCATTCAGCCGCGCGTAAGCGCGAGCCAGCGCGAGCGCGAAAATCGGATTCGGCGAGACGTTGAAAACTTTTTCGAGCTGCGCCTGAGCCTCTTTGTTTTTGTCGAGCCCGAGCAGAGAAACGCCGAGACGATACCGCGCCCCGACGTTCGCTTCTTCCAGGCTGACAATTTTCTCATAAGC
>DATFCB010000637.1:0-3016 GCA_035253525.1 Pyrinomonadaceae bacterium
CGGCGCTGAAGGCGTCAGGCAATTCCTGATTGACGAGTTAAAACTCTCGGCGGACTACCTGACGCTCGCCACCGTCTCGGGACGCGAGCACAATCGCATGACCGCGCGCGACGTGCTGATGGTGATTCGCGCGCTCATCGAAGAGGCGGGGCGGCAGGGACTTGAGCCAGCGGACATCATGCCCGTGGCGAGCGACGACGCGGGCACGCTCCGCCGCCGCCTGGCGGGCACGGGGTTGGAGGGCGCGGTCGTCGCCAAGACCGGCACGCTCACCGCCGAAGTTGACGGCGGGATGACGAGCTTCGCCGGCATTGTCTACACGGAAGATCAAGGACCAATCCTCTTCGCCATTCTGGCACAGGGCAACCGCATCTGGGACAACCGCCAGCTCGAAGACCAATTCCTGGCCGAAGTCGTCAAGGCGCACGCCAGGCCGCGCGTCATCGCCGGGCCGACGCCACGCCGACTGCTCCCGTCAACCAACGTCGTCACGAGCGCCGAGTAAGGTGACTCGAACCCCCTTTGCGTCTTTGCGCCTTTGCGTGAAAAAAATAAAAACCACTCACGCAAAGGCGCAAAGACGCTAAGAAAGAGACCTGAAAGATGAGTGAACACAGGCCGGACGCGCCCATTGCCGATGCCATCCCTGATACCGTCGTTGACCCCGCGAGATTGCACGAACAGCCTTTCGACGAGTTGGCCGTCACACTCTCCGGCGGCGGTTACCGCGCCGCAGCCTTTCACCTCGGCGTGCTAGACATGCTCCACCGCCTCGGTCTTCTACAGTCCGTGCGCGTCCTCTCGACTGTCTCGGGCGGGACGCTGACGGGGATGAAGTACGCGCTGAGTGTGGTCGAGGGCGTCGGCTTCGAAGATTTTTACAAAGGCTTCCGAGACTTTCTCACGGACAACAACGTCATAGGTGATGCGCTCGGCGACTTTCAGGACCAGCCGGGCACTCCCTTCGAGGGGCAAATGCCCAGTCTGATACGCGGCGCGGCCAGCGTCTACGCCTCGCCCGCTCTCTTCGGCGATAAGCGCCTGGAAGTCCTCCTCGACAACGAGACCTCGCACCTCAAGGAAGTCTCCTTCAACGCCACGGAGTTCAGCACCGGCAACTACTTTCGCATGCAGCGGAGCGAGAGCGCGGCGGCCGACATCGGTAACGAGAATTTTAGTGTGAAGAGGGAAGTGGCCCGCATGATGCGATTGGCTGACATCGCCGCCGCTTCCTCCTGCTTCCCAGGGGCTTTTGAGCCGATTCGCTTCCCGGACGACTTCCTGTGGCCCAAAAATTTGGAGGAAGTGCGCAATGATCTAGGCCCCAGGTTCAAGAGCTGCGTGGCGCTGATGGACGGAGGAATCTACGACAATCAGGGCGTGGACAGCGTGCTCACGACCTACAGGCGTAAGGGCAACAAGATCGGCCTCGTCATCATCTCCGACACCAACCAGCGCAGCCCCGTCTCAGACACAGGAGCGCCAGCTTCGCCCTCGGACGCGCGCAAGCCACAGCGCGACCCGCTTTTCGACTTCAAGCCCGAGAGGCGGCGCGGCCATTTGAAACTTGGCACAATTAATAAACTGGCGTGGGTCGCCTTTATCCTCGCGGTGCTGTCGTTCGTCGCCCTGCTGGTCGCGGGGTGGCGCTCTGCCCTGGCACACGCGGCTGCGCCGGGCGGGTATCGCTCGGGCGACATGTTTCTGGACTTCCTGCTCTACGGCTTCCCGCTCCTGCTCTCGGCAGTCGTCGCCGCCGGACTCTTCTGGCTTCGCCGCCGCGCAGAGGAAGGGCAAAAAAGTGTCGCCGAGTTGACGACCATAGAATTATGGCCCTACGCCAGAACTCTGACCGCCTCGGAGTTGATTTACCTGATTGGCGGACGCGCCAAGTCCAGCCTCGCGCTCACGTCGTCCGTGTTCATGAAGAGGGTCCGCGACCTGATTTACAGGGACGTTAATGTTTATGCGCTGTACGAGGGCCGCCAGTTCTCGAATCTGATTTACGACCTGGACGACACGGGCAAGTTCAGAGATGAGGTGGTCGAAAAGCTCAAGCCTGAGGAGTTGAGTGGGCTGGCGCGCGAGGCCGAGGGCGTGGCGACGGCGCTCTGGCTCAAAGGCCCCGAAGACCTCAAGAATCTGATCGCCTGCGGGCAGGCGACCACGTGCTTCAATCTCATGCGCTACATCCTGGAGAGCCGCGCGGCGCAACTCGCCACGCCCGGCTCGCGCGAGGCAGAGATTTACGCCCTCGCCGACCCGCTCTGGCAGCAATTGAGAGCGAACCGCTACGCGCTCTTACGCTGACCGCCACGCGCAAGGGGGTTGAGTTATTCGGTTAGTTATTGAATATCGGTCGAGGCTGTGATGGTTAGCTCTACGCTGGCGTGCTGCCGCCCGTCTTGCGGTCGGACTTCGAGGAGCAGTGTTACTTCGAGTGCGTTGGAGGGCGTGTCGTGTGTTCCGGCGAGAGAGATTCGCGGGCCGGTCAGGAGTGTGTGTGTGGAAGAGAAGCCCTGTGCGTCCGGGCTCGCGTGAGCGCCGTCCGTCGCGGCGTCTTGTGTCGCCGCGTTGACCGCGTCGGCGGCGACAAGCCTTCCGGTGCCACGCGCGCCCGTCACGCGCATCACGCTCAAAGACGCCTCGCTCAACTCGGCGGAAGCCGAGAGCTTGAAGCCCGCGTTGGATCGAAGTTGCAAGGGGATTCTGACGAGTCCAGCTTCGCCGCCGGAGATTGAGATTGAAAGTTGAACTGTGTGAGCGTTTGCCTGAGTGTGTGTGACGCGAAAATTGTCTGCGGAGAGCGGCGCGCTGGGTGCGACGTTGAGGAAGACCGCCCGGCTCACCTGACCACCGACCGTTACGGAGCCGGAGCCTGCTTGGCCCGCCGCGTCGCGCGCGAGAAGAATTGTCAGAGCCAGGGCAAAAGAGAGAGCTACGAAAGAGCGCATGATTAAATGGGCCAGAATAATCTAGCCGCCGGTAAACGAAGGGCCGCGCGAAAGAGAGGCCC
>DATFCB010000638.1:0-3393 GCA_035253525.1 Pyrinomonadaceae bacterium
TGCCCCTTCGCAATGCCGCCGACGGCGGGGTTACAGGACATCTGACCGATCAAATCAAGGCTCAGCGTCACGAGCGCCGTCCGCGCCCCCATCCGCGCGGCGGCCGAGGCTGCCTCGCAGCCGGCGTGTCCGGCGCCGATCACGATAACGTCGAAAGCTTCGTCAAAACCCATCGCTACTTACCGATGCAGAACGTTGAAAATATTTGGGTTAGAACATCTTCAGGGGTCGTCTCCCCGGTGATTTCGCCGAGGTAGCGCAACGCGTCGTAGAGGCCGACAAGCACTATCTCCTCACTCGCTTGCTCAATCAAAAGAGCCTCGGACGAGCGGACGGAATCGGCCGCACGCCGCAGTAAATCGAAGTGCCGCGCGTTGGTGACGACGAAACTGGCCTCGAACGATTCGTAACTGGCGAACGGCTCCATTATAGCAGCGCGCAACGTGTCAAGTCCCGCGCCTGACAAGGCGGAGACGGTTACAGGGCGTGCGCCGTCGAGTACTTCTTGAAAGCGGTCGGGAGAAAAAGCGGGAAGATCGCTTTTGTTGAGGGCGATGAGGTAACGGCCTTCTCTGGCATGTGCTAGAACCTCACGGTCTTCAGTGGTGGGAGGCTGCGAGCCGTCCAATATCACCACAACTACGTCGGCGTCGGTGATGGCGCGCCGGGTTCTCTCGATTCCGAGTTGCTCAAGCTTGTCCGCCGAAACTCTGACGCCCGCTGTGTCAGTCAACAGAACGGGCACGCCTGAGATGTTCAGCACCTCGTTAAGGGTGTCACGTGTGGTGCCGGGAACGTCAGTCACGATGGCCCGGTCAGAGGAAAGTAAGGCGTTGAAAATACTTGACTTGCCGGCGTTTGGGCGTCCGACGAGCGCGACCTTCAGCCCTTCTTTTAACAGCCGTCCGGCCCGGAACGTGCCGGCTAAATCTTCGAGCCGGTGGGCGAGAAGAGACAATTTGTTCGCCACGTCGCGCGTCACGTCTTCGGGGAGGTCGTCTTCGACGAATTCGAGTGAAGATTCGAGTGGGACGATTATCTCCAGAAGGGAACTCTTGATTGGCTGCAAACGGGCGGACATTTCTCCGCCGAGTTGACGCGCGGCCTGACGCACGGCGGCGTAGGTTCGGGCGTCAATCAGGTCGCGGACTGCCTCGGCCTGGCTGAGGTTGAGACGGCCGTTGGAGAGTGCGCGCAGGGTGAACTCGCCGGGGTCGGCGGCGCGCGCGCCGTGACGGAGCAGAATGTCTATGACGTGCAGTAGGAGCGTGGGTGAGCCGTGACAGCTCAGCTCGGTCACGTCCTCGCCGGTGAAAGAATGCGGGGTCTTGAAGAAGGTTACGAGGGAGCGATCCAGAATTTCCCCGCTTTCGGGGTCGTGGAGAGTCTTAAGCGTGGCGCGGTTGGGTTCCGGAGAAAATTGCTCGTCTCGGACGAGGAGGCGCGTCAGGGGCAGCGAATCCGCGCCGCTGAGTCGTATGACGCCGATTCCGCTGCGTCCCGGCGGCGTGGAGAGAGCAACGATAGTACCTGTCGCCTGCACAGCGGACTTTCAATCGCGCGACTGACGGGGAGGGTCACCGGGGGAGACTTTACCGCCCGTTCAACTCTTGAGGCTCACCTGGAGGCGCCGCGCGTTGCCCTCGCCGACAGACTCGGTGTGCAAATCTTCCTCCTCGGCCAGTGTGAGGTGAATGACGCGGCGCTCGCTGGCGTTCATCGGCCCGAAGGTGAAGGGGACTCTCGAAGAGCGGACGCGCTCGGCGGCGTGCCGGGCCATCGCGCGCAGCTCGGCCTCGCGGGTGGCGCGAAAACTGTCCACGTCGCAGACTAAACGTTGACCGTGTGGGAGTTGCCGCCCGAAAGCCTGGTTGACGAAGTGCTCAAGGGCGTCGAGCAGCTCGCCGCCTTCGCTGCGGAGCAGTACGGCGTCGTCGCCGTCAATGTTGAGCGTGCAGCCGGCCTCGTCCTCGGCGGCGGTGGCGTGCAGGTCGAGACCGAGGCCGTTAAAAATCTCGGTCAAATAGTCCTGGGCCTGGTTTGCGACTTTGTCCATAGTTCAACGAGCGTCCGTCCTAAGTTATTCTCCCTTTTAGGCTTGCGACATGCGCGGCGCGTTCGGCTTGCGGTTCGGGCGCGCCCCTGCCTTGTTCATCTCAGGCGGCTCCTGGTCGTCTTCGGACTTGAGCATACGGTTGATGACCATCTGCTGAGCGAAGCCGACGATGTTGCCGACGAGCCAGTAGACGAGCAGGCCGGCCGGCGCGCTCCAGAGGATGTAGAGCATCATCAGCGGCATGATGACGGCCATCATCTTGCGCTGGAGCGGGTCTGCCGACGGCGCGGGAGTAATCAATTGCAGGACGAGCATCGAGCCGGCCATCAGTATCGGCAGGATGTGAATCGGGTACGGCTCCGCCGCCGAGAGGTCTGGAATCCAAAGGAACGACGCCTGCCGGAAGTCAATCGAGATGGTGATGGCGATGTAGAGCGCGATGAGGAACGGCATCTGAATCAGGAGCGGCAGACACCCGCCGAGCGGGTTACCCTCCTTCATCAACCGCAACTGTTCCATCTGCAACTCTTTGAGGCGTGGGTCGGTCTGCTTCAACCCCTTCATCTTCTCTTGCAGCTCTTTCATCCGCGGGGCGAGCTTCTGCGCCTTCTTCATTGACTTGGAAGAACGCCACTTGAGCGGGAAGAAGAGCATGTAAATGATGATGGTGAAGAGGATAATGGCGACGCCGTAGCTCCCTGTGAGCCTGTTCAGGTGCTTGATTGACCAGAGGATGGGCGCGGTCAGGGGGCGTGTGACGCGCCCCGTCCAGCCGTAATTAATCAACTCTTCCAAGTCAACCGGGCGGCCGGCCAAACCGCTCAGTTGTGCGCTGAGCTCTTGCAACTGGTCGTGGTCTTTCGGCCCCGCGAACAGGTAGGCCGGCGCCCCGTCAGCCGGGAGGGGGATGTAACCCGTGATTAAGTAACGGTCTTCGCTCTGGTTGCCGTCCTGGTGCCGGTACTTTTCAGTCCGGTACTCAAGGCCACCGGCCGGACGCGGGAGCACCAGTGCCATCGCAAAATAGGTGTCGCCGACGCCCGCCCAGTGCGTCTCGCCGTTCACCACCCGGACGTTCGGGCTCTCTTTACTCTCGCTGATTTCCGAAGCGTAAAGACGCAGGACGCTGTCACCGACGGCCGCGACCCCTTCGGGGGCCACGGAGTAGAAGCTGTAATGCTTGACGCCCTGATCGGCGATGTTAGGGCCGATTACGACTCTGGCGTTGTTGACCGGCTGACCGCCCTGTAGGAGTTTGGTCTCCACTTTGACGAGGTACTGGTCGCCGTTGAAAGTGAACCTCTTCGTTACGTCGAGCCCGGTTGAGCGATCCTCCA
>DATFCB010000639.1:0-11624 GCA_035253525.1 Pyrinomonadaceae bacterium
AAGCTCCGCGAAGTCGGCGTCGAGATAGAGGAGATGAACCAGAGCACGCTGCACGTCGGCTGCTGCGAGAAGGGGCTCGTCGGCAGCGATGTCACGACCGAGCCGCACCCGCGCTTCCCCACAGACATGCAGGCTCAGTACATGGCCCTGATGACTCAATCGGAGGGTCGCTCAGTGATTACTGAAACCATCTTCGAGAATCGCTTCATGCACGCCTCGGAGATGCAGCGCATGGGCGCGCGGATACACGTGGAGGGCAGCACGGCCATCGTCGAGGGCGCGACGCGGCTGGCGGGCGCACGTGTGCAGGCTTCGGACCTGCGCGCCTCCGCCTCGCTCGTCCTCGCCGCCCTCGCCGCCGAAGGTGAAACCATCATTGACCGCGTCTACCACATCGACCGCGGCTACGAGAAGATAGAGGACAAGCTCAACGCCGTCGGGGCAGACATAGAGCGCCTTCGTGAATCGGTCACAGGCCCACTCGGAAAAGCAATGACCAGTGACTAGTGACAAGTGACGAGAAAAAGACTATTGTTCTTTCGTTCTTGCTTGTCACTCGTCACTTGTCACAACGTCACTAACTTATGGATTGTCTTTTCTGCCGCATCGTCGCGGGCGAGGTTCCCGCGGACACCGTCTACCAGGACGAGCGCTCGCTCGCCTTCCGCGACATTAACCCGCAGTCTCCCGTCCACGTGCTGGTCATCCCGCGCGACCACATAGAGTCGCTGGACGAAGCCACGCGCAATGAAGAAGCGCTGCTCGGCCACCTCTTGAGAGTTGCGGCGCGCGTCGCCAACGACCAGGGTCTTTCAGAGAGCGGCTACCGCACCGTCATCAACACGGGCGCGGGCGCGGGCCAGTCGGTCTTTCACCTGCACCTGCACGTCATCGGCGGGCGCGCGCTGACCTGGCCTCCGGGCTGAGAGAAAGATTAGTGAAATGTAAATGGTGACTGGGAGAACGTGTCTTCTCCCAGTCACCATTTACTGTTTACTGTTTACGTTAGAGAGAGGCGGACGCGCTGGCCGCCAGGGCCGCGCGCTCGGAAGATTGGGCGAGCCTGCCTTCGACCTCGTCGGCGCGCTTCTTGGCTTCGAGCATCAACTCCAACAGGCGGTAGCAGGTCTCGCGCGAGCCTGTGCAGACGGGCTCGTCCGCTTCGTTGTGTAGGACGTACACGCGTCCGTAGGCGTCCAGGGGAAACACCATCGGTTTTGTGCCCATCTTCGCCGCCTTTCCGGTATGAAAATTAAAGGCAGTCTCTTTGCGCCTTTGCGTCTCCAGCGTGAGGTTAAAGTCTCACGCCGGAGACGCTGGGGGCGCAAAGTGTCGAGCCAATTCGTCGCCTGTGTTCTGGAAATATCTTTCAAGCCTGCGAGGGCGTGGATGTCTCTGACAATATTCCACGGGCGGGCGGCGAGTCAATGTTTTTTAGTCGGCGGCGCTGGCCGCGTCGTCCCGCTCCTCGCCGGTTGCGTCCTCCTCGCGCTGCTGCTTGACCTCTTCCTTGAGCAGCGAAGTCTCGTAGCGCACGTCGCCGAACAGGGTGTCTGCGACGGCCTTGACGAAGCCCAGGATGGCCGGGCCGAGCACCACGCCCGCGACCCCGAAGACGTAGACACCGGCCACGAGCGCGACCAGCATCCAGTAGAAGTTGAAGCGCCGCGCGCCCTCGCTCGCCAGCTTCGGCCGCAGGAGCAGGGACGAGCCGAGCGTCATGCTGATGCCGATGGCTAAATAAATCCCGGCGGCGACGGGGTCGTTGCGGAAGACGAAGAGGTAGACCGAGATCGGGATGTAAATGGCCCATTCTCCGAGGAGCGGGAAGAAGCCCAGGAGGAAAGTCACGATCCCGAGGACGACGGCGAGCGGCACCCCGAAGATGAAGTTCAGCACGACGATGACGAACGCCTTGAGCGACTGGTCTATGAAGACAGCGCGGAGCGCGCCGCGGAGCGCGCCCCCTATGTTGGCCGCGAGCTTCTCGTAAAACGGCAGGTACTCGCCCGGCACACGCACTTTCAAGTAAGAGACGACGCGGACGCGGTGCGTCAGGACGTAATAGATCGTGAAGAAGAAGAGCGTGAGCGAGGCGAGCAGCAGCGGGGCGCGGTCGCGCAGCGTCTTGATGATTTCCGCCGAGCGCGTCACTCCTTCGGTGAACGCCGCCTGAAGGCTCGTGCGCATGCCCTCGCGTTCAATCGGCAGGTGGCGCGAGAGCGAGTCGCTGATGGAGTTGATGATTTCGTCGCGCCGCTCGAAGACGCGATTCGAGTAGTTGGACAGTTCGTTCCAGGCGTAGGCCGTGATGACGACGAGCGGGATGACGATGAGCGCGATGGTGATGAGCGCGCTGCCCGCGCGCCGCCTGAGGTGGACTTCCAGCCACTCCTGGACCGGCAGGAGGTAAACGCCCGCGACGACGCCGAGCAGCAGCGCCACCAGCACCTTGCCGATGAGCATGAAGAAAAGAACGACGGCGAGCAGGAGCGCCGCACCGTAAACCAGAATGCGCTTCGCCTCGCCCAGAGTGAGGTCACTTAAACGCCTCGAATCCCCGCTTGACATAGTGCGGTTACTATAGCAGAAGGTGGGCGCAGGAAGCAGAAGGCAGGCGTCGGCCAGAAGAAGCCGAAAATTGTTCCCGTCTTTCTCGCCCGCCGGCCCGCTTTAACGTGCGCGCTAGAGCTGGCTCACTTCACCTTCACGAGCAGCGGCTCCTTGATGACATCTTGCCAGGTATTATGCACCTGGGCTTGCAGGTCGTTGAACTCGCCCTTCATAAACAGGTGCAGGCACGTATGTGTCTTGTCCGGGCTCAGCACCCAGGAGAAAGTATTGTGCTGGAGTTTGGCGTGAGGGAACTTAGGGACCGGGTTTTCGAAGATGAGGATTTGCACGTCGGCGGCAAAGCCGTAGCCGCGATACAACGGCCAGTCCGAGTACATCATCAGCCATTCCGGGTTGTAGTGGACCTTTTTGACCTCTCCGAAATCGGCGAAGGTGAAATAGCGAGCTTTAAAGCGGTGGTCAATTTTATCTTTGCCACCCTTAGCCGCCGCCGAGGCGTTCTGAACGTGGAGACTCTCGACGACGTAGTCGCCGTCCTCGTAGAGGCTGATTTCGCGGTAGAGCCGACATTTCGATGCGATCTGACTCCGGGTGCTGGAATCGAGATAGCTGCAATCGAAAGCTGCGGAGGCGATTTTAACGCTCGCCCTCACCGGGCCGCTCGACTGCGAGATGAGTTGATACGGCTGACGGATGATGGCGTGCTCTCCCGGTACGAGTCTTTCTGTGGGAGAGAGCAGCCACAGGTCGGCGATCTGCATACACCTCTTCTCGTAATGGATCGGGCCAAACTTGAGCGAACTGAGAATTTCCTCACCCACGAGCTGCACGCTCGAAGCCGCGCCAGCGTAAAAGTCGCGGTCGTCGTTCCAGGGGATGGGAAACAACTCTAAGCGAATTTCCAGCCGGCTATTGATCAGCCTGACGCGGCGTTCATCTTCCCCCTCTGCTTCCACCTCGATGCGCGGCCGCGCACCCGGAGCTTTGGCCGGGGGTGTCCCTATCTCCGCATGCACCAGGTATGGCGGGGCACCCGCGTCTGGACCGGGCACGGAATCTTGCAGCGCGAACAGGAGGGTGGCGCGCGCGGGGTCTCCCGAGTCGTCAAGCTCAACCTGAGTCGGGAGCGGGTTGCCGAATTTATCGTAAACGGTCAACTTCTGCGGCGGGATTTTCTTCGCTTCGTAAATCAACTCCCAGGGGACGACGACCTGGCCTTTGCGCGAGTGGTCGGACGGGTTGATCACCTCCAGGGTGAATGCCCAGGCACCGCGCTTTGCAGCTCTCGCCGCGGCGGTCTTGCCGCGCGTCTTCGAGGCTTTGGAGGGCTGCTTATCCGGTTCGGGCTTTGGCTTCGACGGCCCTTCCTCCTTGCGCTGCATCGTCCACATGCCCTCTACGAAACCCTTGCCCACCTCCGGCGGAACCAGTTCGGCGGGTTCCGTCTCACTTAATTTACGTAGTGCGTTGGCAAAGTCGGGCCAGTAACTATTGAAATGCTTGCTCAGGGCCTTCTCCGTAACTCCGGCGCGCAAAGTTTCGTTGATGGCGGTGAGCAGGTCGAACGTGTCCTCGGGGGTGGCATTCTTGGCATTCAGGAGTGCGAGCGGCCCACTGATCTCCGAGGGCTGGATGTCGAAAAGGTAGGGGCAGACGGGCTTGTTTTTTGAGCGAGAGAGAAAACCCACCTCGAAGTGAATCCACGGGGCGTTACAATTACTCTTCGTCAGGCAAACGACGGCGAACTCGGCCGCTTCCAGTGCCTCAATCAGCCGTTCGTTCCAGGCCGCCCCGGCCGCAATATCAACGGCGGACATCCAGGGGTCGCACATGTTGATGACGAGTTCGAGCAAATCCTTCAACTCACGCGCGATAACTTTGCTTTGATCTCCCGACCAACCGATGAAGACGAGGGGTTTCTTGACACTGGCGGAGCGTTTAGAACGTCCGCGCGGTGTAGGTTGCCGTGGGGAGCTGGCGCGTTTAGTCATCGTGCGATTGGCCGACGCTTACTTCTCGTCTTTCAGCCTAAAACCCGCAGGCAAACGGAGGGCTGAAGATTGTCTGAGTTCAATCGGCGCTTAAATTTTGCAGGCGCGTGAAGGACGCAAGTCGGCGGCAGATTGACGATCACGTGGTATTCCCCGCGCGGCGCGACCGGTTGGAAGTCGGCCCGGACGGGGCGCTGCCGTTCAACTAAAGCAGCCTGCCGACTCGCTCGTCAATCCGGCTCCAGGTGATGCGCTTGCTCTGGTCTGTCGAGTCAGTGAATTCTTTGACCCCTTCCTTCGTCACGTAATGGAACAGCAGTGCCGAAAGAACGATCCGCGGCTGGGCCGCCGAACCCTCCCAATTCTCCCTCACCCACTCCGTCGCTTTGTTCAAGTCTTCTCTGGTGCTGCCAACGTGAATGATGCCGTTGATGATGGGCAAGCTCTCGGCGAAAAAGAGCATGTCAGTATTGGTAATGGCGCGCTTAGCGATTTGGTCGCAGTCCTCCAGCTTAGAGTAAATCCGATCTTTGTGTGCCAGGAAGAACTCACGCACGTCGAGCAGTCTCTCCATGACCATGGCGGAGTCATAGGAGTTACGCGCCTCTTTTTTCGTCTCGTCGGTGTTCGCCTTGTACTCCTTCAACTGCTGAAGCAGGCTCTCGTCGTCGCTCGACCCGCTGCGCTCGAAAGCCTTCTTCGCCTCCTCGTAAGCATGGTCAACGATTTTCGCCTGGTCTGAAATTCTCTTCCAGGCGCTTTTCCAGACTTCGTAGGTGGGCTGCTTCAGTTCTTTCTGCGTGGCCTCGACGGTCTTCGTGAGGTCGGCTTCTGCGGTCTTCAACTTTTCAATTGCCTCGCCCGCGGCAGTTTCGACAGCCTTGAGCGCGTTGGCGACCTTCTTCGAGGCGAGGTCCTTCTTCGCCATCTCGGCGGCGCGCAGTTCGTCGGCGGCCTCTTTGACGGTGTCCTCGGCCCTCTTCAGTTCGGACCCAATGCGCGAGAGAGCTTCGGCGGTCTTCAGGCTCCCGGCCTGGTGTAGAATGTCTGTGACTTTCTCTATGGCTTCGGCTTCCGCGGCCCTCAACTCTTCGACACGCCTGAGGTCTTCCTCGTCCTCTTTGCCCTCCGAAGCCTTAGTCGCCCGCGCCTTTTCCGGCCCGCCCTTTTGGGCTTTCGCGGACTCCGCCGTGGACTCCTTCATCGTCTCCCCGTCGTACGGAGGGGCCGTGACTTCGCGCATTTGTCTGGCGGCATAACTGGTGACGGCTTCCGCGGCGTGCAACTGCTCGGCCAATCTCCGCAGGGCAGCCCTGACAGTCCTGAGGCTTTTACCCGCTCTTATTTCGGCGGTGATGTCATGGATGGAGCGTTGCGTCTCCCCCAACTCTCTCGCGGCGCTCTCGAAGACATCTTCCTTCCCCCGAAGAATCTCCGCAGCTTCAGACGCGACCGCCGCCGCGCGTTCGGCGGTATTGAGAACATTTAAGGCCGCCTGGGCGGCTTTCCTGGCCCGATTAGAAGTCATACGCTCCCCCTTGGGAGAGAGCTTCTCCCGGCCGCCAGTTCGGCATAGAGTGGCTTGTAGATTATTTCATACCAAGCGTGTCCCGCCTGATGCGTGAACCACTGAGTCGCCTGATTCGCCAGTTCTTCGAGCCAGGTGAGCGGGTCCGAGTCGGACGGAAAGTCCGTCGGCTGGTGTTTAGAAAACAGGTGCAGACAGGTGGCTGTTTTGGAGGGGGGCAGAATCCAGGAGAAGGAATTCCAACGATTGTCGGAGACCGGAAATTTCGGGTCGGGGTGCTCGGCCCTGCTGACATGCACGTCGCACGCGAACCCGTAGACCAGCGGGCCGTCCGGGTCGCCGATGGCGAACCAGTCCGGCACGCTCTCATTGAGGAAGAGTTGCGGCTGGCCTATCTTCAGGTAAGTGAAGTAGCGGGCCTCGAAAAGGAGATTGAAGTCCGCCGCGCCTGTAAAATTGTCGGGCGGCGTGGCTTTGATGAACAACTCTTCGACGACGTACTCGCGGTCCTCGTACAGGCTGAAGACGCGATAGAGTTCGCAGCGCAGCGGGATGGCTTCGGGGGCGGGCGGCGCGGAATAGCTGAAGTAGAAAGGCTCGGAGGCTATAGTGACCGTTCTCCTCACAGGGCCGTAACACTCGGAGACGAGACGGTAAGGCTGATCGTGTAGATAGCGGTGCTGGTAGCCCCTGAAGCGCCGGTCGAGTTGCGAGATTCGTATGGACTCCAACTGCATGCAGCGCTTTTCAGGATCGTGGTCGAGATAGAAAAAGTTGATGAAGTCCAGAAATTCTCTTCGGGGGCCGACGGCTTGCCCGTCCTCGACATCTCGCAGCTTTTCGAGTCTGACGCTCCGGGCCGAGCCCGCGTACCAGTAGCCTTTCTTATCCTCCGACTCCGGCGACAGATTTAACCGCACGTCCAGTCGATTATTGCTCAACTCATAATCGCGCACCTGCGCGGGCGCTTGCCGCCGCGCTTGATTGCTTGAGGGCCGCCCCTCTATGAAAACTTCGCCCGTGTGGGTTTGGTAGTGCTCGTCGCCGGGGTCAATCTGTCTGGAAAGGAAGAAGCTGAGGGTGTCGTGCGAGGGGTCTGAGGGGTCTATCTGATCCACCTGGTAGAACAGGGGCGTACCGGAGTCCTGGTAGAGCAACAAGTCATCCTGGCCGAAGCCGGTTTCTTTGGCAATCGGCCCCCAGGGGACTGTGACCCACCCGCCGCGCGAATAACGTGAGGGGTTGAAGACCAACAGGCTAGGCCGACGAGAATCCATAATCACAAGGATATTAACTTGGCATACAAGACCTTGCTTATTCGCGTATGGCTCTGCGCAAAACAGGGAAAAGTTATTCTTATAAGTTAAGTCTGTCAAGGTCAATCAACTCACCCATCCCCAAGCGGGCTGTGCCAAAAAGAATGTCAATCACCAGCCCCGCACCTCCCTTGAATACCCGCACCGGCCCACGTTTCACCGTATGCGCACGGTGAAGCCGACGTTGCCCGTGTTGTTCGGGGCGGTCTGGCTGAGGCTGCCGCCGAAACTCCAGCGTACGTGCGTGACGTTGCGGTCGTAGCCTGCGGGCGCTCCGCCCGCGCCGCTCGCGGGGACATAAACCCACGTTGCCCCGCCGGTGTTCGAGTAGGCGACCGTGACGGTCAGGCCCGTCGTCCCCAGGCTGGTCGTGACGGAGCCGAGCTTGAAGTCGGTGTTCGTAGGGATAGGGTCCGTGATGACGAAATTGGAGGCGGAAGAGCCGCCCGTGTTGGTGAATGTGATGACGTAAGCGAGGTCACTGCCGGGCAAAGCGGGCAGGGCCGGAGGCGGGCAGGGCTGGCCCAAAATAGTCTTGCAGAGCGAGACGTTCGGCGGCGACGTGGAGAGACTTGCGCTAGCCTGGTCGTCTTCGGACGCGACGCTGTTGTTCGGCGTCGAGTCCGGGTCCGGCTCGTTCGAGGCGGAGACTTGCGCCGTGTTGGTGATCGCGCCGAGCGAGTCTACGCGCGCGACGAGTTGGAGCGTGGCCGACACGCCGCTCGCGAGGTTGCCGACAGACCACACGCCGGTCCCGCTATTGTAAGTTCCCACGCTCGGCGTCGAGGAGACGTAAGTCAGCCCTGCCGGAAGTTGATCGCGGACGGCGACGCCCGTGGCATCGCTCGGCCCGTTGTTCGTCACCGTGATGGTGAAAGTAGCGTTGGTGCCGATGCCGGAGCCGGCGTTGCTGGTGACTTTGGTCAGGCTCAGGTCGGCGCTGGAGACGATGGTCGTCGGGTCGCTCGCCGAATCGTTGGAGGTGACGGCCTGGCCGCCGCCGGAGACCGTGGCCGTGTTGGTCACGCTCGAAGCTGCGCTCTGCGCAACACTGACGGTGATGCTAATGGCCGGGTAGCTCGCGCCCGCGTTGAGCACGCTTGAGCGCGTGCAGGTGACAGTCTGGGTGACGATGTTGCACGTCCAGCCGGTGCCTGTCGCCGTGCTTGGTGTCAGGCCAGCGGGCAGAGTATCCGTGACCGTCACGACGCCAACGGTCGCGGCCGTGCCGGAATTGGTCGCCGTGATGGTGTACGTGCCGGTCGAGCCGCGCGTGAAGTTGCCCGTGTGCGACTTCGTGACCGTCATGTCCGCGACAGGGTTAATCGTCGTCGGGTCGCTCGCCGTGTCGTTGGCAGTGTTGCTCTGGCCGCCGCCCGAGACGGAGGCCGTGTTCGTCACACTCGCCGGGGCGGTCGCCGAGACGTTCACCGTGATCGTGATCGCGGGGTAGCTCGCGCCGCCGTTCAGGGCGTCGGAGCGCGTGCAGGTGACAGTCTGCCCTGCGGTGTTGCAGGTCCACCCGGTGCCGCTCCCGACGGGCGAGGTCAGGCTCGCGGGCAGCGTATCGGTCACAGTCACCAAGCCGCTCGTCGCAGAGCCGCCAGAGTTTGTAACTGTGATCGTGTAGGTCGCCCCGGTCTGCCCCTGCGTGAAGTTGCCCGTGTGGCTCTTGGCTATGGTCAGGTCGGGCGGGACGGTCACGGCGCTCGTCACGCTGCTGCTGTTGCCCGAAGAGTCCGGGTCGAAGGTCGTGCTCGACGCGACGGTCGCGGTGTTCGTGACGCTCGGAGCGGCGGCCGCGCCGACCGCGACGGTGAGCGTGATGGCGGGCAGCGTCGTCCCGCTCGTCACAGGCCCCGCACGCGTGCAGGTCACCGTGCCGCTTGAGTTCGAGCAAGTCCAGCCCGTGCCCGTCGCGGAGACGTAGGTGAGCCCCGCGGGCAGGATGTCGGTGACCGTGATGGTGCCTGCGGCCGATTGCGGCCCGTTGTTGCGCGCCGTCAACGTGTAGCTGGCGTTGGAGCCGACGGTGAAGGTGCTCGCGGTGGTCTTCGTGATCGAGAGGTCTGCGGCGGCGACGACCGTGTCGGTGTCGGTAGCCGTGTTGTTCGCGGGCGACGCGTCCGTCAACCAGGCGGGCGGCGTGGCGGTGACGGTGTTGGCGATGCTGCCCGAAGAGGCCGTGACCGTGGCGCTGATGGTGTAGGTGGCCGTATCACCCGGTTCGAGTGTGGCGCTCGTCGAGATGTTGCCGCTGCCGGAGGCGGCCGCGCAGGACGAGCCAGCGGAGGCCGCGCACGTCCATGTCGCACCCGTCAGACCGGCGGGGATGGTGTCCGTGACGGAGGCCGTGACGGTGTAAGTGCCGTTGTTCGTGACGACGACGGTGTAGGTCAGGCTCGCGCCCTGGTATGTTGTCGCGACGCCGTCCGTCTTGGTGACGGAGAGTGAAGGCGCGGGGACGATGGCCGTCGAGAGGTCGCCCGTCGAGGTCGTGCCGCCGCCGAGCGTGTCGAGGAGCGTGGCGGCGAGCGAGGGCAGCGTGATGGCATACATGTTCGACGGGTTCTGAGTCTGGATAAGGAGGCGGCTCCCGTCAACGCCGAGGCCGAGTGTGCCGGGGGTCGCGCCGCCGGGGAAGGTGATGGTGCCGACGAGCGTGGCCGCGCCGCCCGCGGTGCTCGCCGTGTAGAGCTGGCGGTTCTGATTGATGATGTAGAGCGTGCCCGTGGTCGAGAAAGCCATGTCGCCGCCGTTACCCGTGCCCGTGATGTTGCCGCCGGGCGTGGCGCGCCCCGTCGTCTGGTTGACGGTGTAAAGTCGGTCGTTATCCGCGCCGCCGCCGCCCGACATGTAGTAGAGCGTGCCCGCCGGGGAGAAGGCCATGCGGAAGCCGCTGCTGACATCCCCGCCCGAGGTCGAGGGGCCGATGTTGCCGAGCAGGACGGGCGCGACCGAGGGCGTGGCGGGGTTGAAGCGGTAGACCGCGCCGTTCTCGCCCGACGTGTTGTTGATGACGTAGAAGAGCATCCCGTCGGAGGGGCGCTGCGCGAGCGTGGCGGCGTTGCCGCCGGGGTAGCCCGTGTAGACGGCTGTCTCGACGCCCGTCGTCAGGTTGATGTGCCAGATGTTATTGCTTCCCGCGCTGGCGTTGCCGCGTATGTGATAGACGGAGGTCTGGGCCGAGGCGGCGGGCGCGAGCACGAGCAGGGCGAGTAGTGCGAAGAGCAGTCGCGGCACGCGCAGGACGGACGACGCGCCGCGTGCCAGGTGGCGCGTGGGCGTGCGTCTCGGTCTCGTGCGTGCTTCGCGTCTCAAGTCTCGGCCTTTCCTTTAGTCAAGAGCTTCGTGAGTCTTCGTCGCGGGTTACTCGTCCCTCTTGGGTCGCGCCGCGTCCGCGTCCGCAGGCTCTTCGCCGCCCTGCGACTGCAACCCTGCGCGGCTCGTGCCGAAGAGGTCGAAGAGATTTGAGAGCTTGGACGAGAGCGTGAAGTAGAAGCCGCGACGGCCGGGCACGAGGCCCGCGTTGCCGGGCTCGCCCGCCATCGTGAAATTGTAGCCGAGCCCTAAGCGCAAATCCGGCACGGCCCAGAAGCCCAATTCTGTGCCATAAACAGTGCGATAGGTCGCCGAAGAAGGCTGAATCAGGAAGCGCGCCTCGCCGGCCCAGTCGAAGCGCTGGGTCAGGCGATACTGCACGCGCCCCTGCGACAGGTAGGTCAGCGTCGAGACGAAAGGCAGGTCGGCCTGGCTGTTCGCGTTGAAGCGGAGCGCGAAGCGACCGTAAAGCTCAAGGTCGCGGTTGACCTGATAGTAGCCATCCGCCGCGAGCGAGTCCACACGGTCCTCTATGGAGCCGACGCCGCTCAAGCCCTCCTGCGTGATGGAGCGGTGCGTGTAGCTGAAGAGCAGCCCGGCGCGGTCGGATTCGAGCGGGCGCAGGGCGACGGCCGCCGTGCCTTCGAGTGCGGTGGTGTCGCGGCCCTCGAAGCTTGAGCGCGTGAACTGTAGGCGGGCGAGCGTCGTGATGCCGTCGCCGAGGCGTCCGGCCGCGCCGACGCCGAGGAGTTGGCCCGCGCCGACGCGGTCGCGGAACTCGTAGCGCGCGTTGGCACGGAAATCCTCTGTCGGCTGCCAGCCGAAGCCGATTGTCGCGCTGTTGAAACTCTCGCCCACGCCCGCCAGGTGGAAGCCGCGCTCAAAGCCGAGTTC
>DATFCB010000640.1:0-4495 GCA_035253525.1 Pyrinomonadaceae bacterium
CCCAGTGTTGCTCATCGGGACGAGCTTGCCGGGCGTCGGGCGCGGCGTCGCATCGCCGCCCGCGTCGGTTGCCGTGTCCGGCGCTATCTCAATCGGGCGGGCCGGCGAGAACGTCCCGGTCTCTTTGACGGCGGGGGCGAAGCGCCAGAAATATTTCCCCGGACCAAGTTCCGTCACGACGTACTCTGTGCCAAAAACCGCGCGGTCGAAAACTATGTCCTGAAACTGTTCGTCGCGCGCGAGCTGTAGACGATAACGCAGGACGCCCTCCTGCGCGGGCCAGCGCAAATGAAGCGAAGTCTTCGTTTGTTGCGCTGGCGGCGTCGTTCCCTGCGCGCGAGCGTGTGCGGCGGACAGGGCGGCGGCGAAGATTAAGGTCAGGAGGAAGAAGCGGAGCAGCGAAGAAGAATACTTTTGGGGCATAGGAGTCATAACGAGGTTAAGACGCGCGCCGTGCGGCTTAGGGTTGACCGCCCCGGCGGCGTCTGGTCTATGGGGTTTCGTTGAGCTTGTAGCCGACGCCGCGCACGGTCAGAACGTAGTGCGGGTTTTTCGGGTCGGCTTCGAGCTTTTTCCGCAGCCGGTTGATGTGCGGGTCTATGTTGCGCTGGTAGCCTTCGTACTCCGTGCTCCAGACCTGATCCAGCAGCGCGTTGCGCGACCAGGCGCGGCCCGGCTCCGAAGCCAGCAGTTCCAGAATCTGGAATTCGAGCGGCGTCAAATCCACGCGCGACCCGCCGAGCGAGACTTCGTGCCGCCGCTTGTCAATGACCAGCTCGCCGACCGTGATGCGCTCGTCGTCCGTGCCCGCTCCCTGTCCCGGCGCGCCCTGCGAGCGGCGCAGGAGCGCTTCGACGCGGACTTCGAGTTCCCTCGGGTTGAATGGTTTCCCAAGATAGTCGTCCGCGCCCGCCTCGAAGCCTTTGACCTTGTCGTCAATGCTGTCGTGCGCCGTCAGGAACATGGCGGGGGTTTTGACTCCACGGTCGCGCACGCGCTTGAGCAGGTCAATCCCGGTCATGCCCGGCATCGAAACGTCGAAGATGAAGCAGTCGAAGCCGCCGGCCACGGCCGGCTCAAGCGCGGCCATGCCGCTCTCCTTCTCCTCGACTTCGTAACCTATGCGGCGGAAATAACCCGCCAGCAGAATGCGCAAGTCCGCGTCGTCGTCCACTATCAGCAAGCGCCGACCTGTCGTCATCTTAGTTTCACGTTGTTCCACGATTCTCTCTTGTAGTCGCCGGCTCAATCTGTCTTAGCAGGACGGCATTATAGCGCACTTGGGCTGAAGCGGCAGAAGAATCTCGCGCGCCGAGGGAGAAACTATCGAGCGGCACGGCCAGCAGCCAGCCTTGACGCCGTAAGTTTGTGGTCAGTATAGTCCTTTTTGCCGATTTACGGGCGTCGGCTCAACCCTTCCTTCAACAGTTCGCGTCAAGGGATTCGCGCTGGTCTAGCGATGCAGGAATTTCGGCGACTTCTCAAGTATCTCAAGCCGCACCTGGGGATTTTTTCCCTGGCGACCGTGTGCATGGTCGTCGTCGGGCTGCTTGAGAGCGCGACGGGCGCGCTCATCGTCCCCATCTTCGACCAGGCTTTCGCAGGGGAAGCGGGCCAGCGCACGCCGACGCTCTTCGGTCTACAGAACGTCATCCCCACTTCGGGCCTCGCCGCCTGGCGCACCATCGCCATCCTGCTCATTGTTTTCACGCTCGTCAAGGGGGTGGCGGAATATTTCTCCTCCTATCTGATGGCGCGCGTCGGCCAGTCCACGGTCTTCCGCCTGCGGCAAGACCTCTACGGCCACGTTCTGGCACAGAGCGCAAACTTCTTCGAGCGCCACCGGACGAACTACCTCGTCTCGCGGCTCGTGACGAGCGCGGCGGCAATCGAGGTGGCCGTGACCGCGACCCTGCGCGACATGCTGCGCGAGAGTTTCACGCTCATCGCATTCTTGTCGGCCTCGTTCTACTACAACTGGCGGCTGACGCTCGGCTCGCTCCTGATAGCGCCCGTCATCGCGTTCCTGACGGCGCGCTTCGGCCGCTCGCTCAGGAACCTCGCGCGCGAATCCTTCGAGGGCAACAAGCGTTTGACCGACACCGCGCAGGAAGCGTTAGCCAACCAGACTATCGTCAAAGCCTTCCGCGCAGAGGAGCACGAGGGCCGCCGCTTCTCTTTGGTCGCGCGCGAAATCGTCCGGGCCAATTTGCGCTCGGCCAAGATAGCCGCGCTCTCGCCACCCGTGATAGAGATGATCGGCGTCGTCGCGGTCGTCGTCCTGCTCTTCTTCGGGCAGCGCGAGATCATGGCGGGCCGCATGAACGCGGCACAGTTCCTGACCTTCCTCTTCTTCCTCTTCCGCTCCTACGACCCGATGAGGAAACTCTCGCGCCTCTCGAACAGCATGGAGCAGGCGCTCGCGGCCGCGCGCCACGTCTGGGAGGTGATGGACGAGCACGCGGCGATTCCCGAAAAGCCGGACGCCAGAGAACTCGCGCCGTTGAAGAAGGAAATAGAGTTGCGCGACGTTTCTTTCGGCTACGCGAACGAGACGAGGTCGGTGCTGCGCGGCGTATCTTTGTCCATCCCCGCCGGGAAGATGGTGGCGCTCGTGGGCGAAAGCGGCGGCGGCAAGTCCACGCTGACGAAACTGCTCCCGCGCTTTCACGACCCAACGACTGGCGCTGTGCTCTGGGATGGCACAGATTTGCGCGACGCGCGCGTGGCTTCCCTGCGCGGCCATATCGCGCTCGTCACGCAGGAGACGGTGCTCTTCAACGACACCGTACGCCATAACATAGCTTACGGCAGGCTCGACGCGAGCGCCGCAGAGATTGAAGAGGCCGCGCGCGTCGCCTTCGCGCACGACTTCATACAGGAGCTTCCAGACGGCTATGACACGATTGTCGGCGAGCGCGGCATCTTTCTCTCGGGCGGGCAGCGGCAACGCCTGGCAATCGCGCGCGCCGTGCTCGCGGACGCGCCTGTGCTGATTTTGGACGAAGCGACTTCGGCGCTCGACGCGGAAAGTGAGCGGTTGGTGCAGCGCGCGCTTGCGAACCTGATACGTGACCGCACGACCATCGTCATCGCGCACCGCCTCTCGACCGTGCGCCGCGCCGACCGCATCGTCGTCATGGAAAGCGGCCGCATCGTCGAGACCGGCACGCACACAGAGCTACTGGCCCGCGGCGGCCTCTACCGCCGCCTTTACGAATTGCAGTTCGCCGATGAAGAGGAGGACATGCCAGTAATCAGTAGTCAGTAATCAGTCATCAGCTTTAATGCTTTTGACTGACCACTGACCGCTGACCACTGACCACTGCTTTTATGAAATCAATGACCGGATTCGGGCGCGGGGCGGCGGCGGGCGAGAATTTCTCGGTCGCGGTTGATCTCAAGACCGTCAACAACAGGTTTCTGGACGTTCATCTGCGGCTCGGCTCGGAGTTGTCGGCGCTCGAAGCGCAGATTAAGCGGCGCATCGGCGCTCGCCTCTCGCGCGGCCGCGTTGACGCCAGCATTACTTTCGAGCGCACGGGCGAAGTGGCCTACGAGCTAAACCGCCCGCTCATCGCAGGCTTCATCACAGCGCTCCGTGACATGCAGCAGGAGTTCGAGATTGCTGGTGAGCCGGACATCAACGTGCTGGCCCGGCTGCCGGGCGCGATGCAACCCGTGCGCGACGGGATAGACGAAAAGATGATCGCGGGCGTCGAGCGGGCCGTGGACGAAGCGCTCGAAGAGTTGGAGCAGATGCGCGAGCGCGAGGGCGAGGCGCTGGCCGCGGAGATGGGCGCGCGCCTCGACGAGATTTCCCAGCAAGTCCCCATCATCGAGGCGGCCGCGGGTACGCTCGTGGACAACTACCGCGCGCGTCTTCAGAAAAGAATAGGCGAGCTGGTGGCGCGCGAGGGCCAGGTGGTCGAATTAGACCAGGGAAGATTGGCACAGGAAGTCGCCTACCTGGCGGACCGCAGCGACATCTCCGAAGAGATAGCGCGCCTGAAAAGCCACCTCGTGCAGTTCCGCGAGGCGCTGGCGAGCGAAGGCGAGACGGGCAAGCGGCTGGACTTTCTCTTGCAGGAGTTGAACCGCGAGGCGAACACAGTGCTCTCGAAGTCAACCGACTTGCTGGTCAAAGACGCCGGCCTGCTCATTAAAGGAGCGGTCGAAAAACTGCGCGAGCAAGTGCAGAATGTCGAGTGAGATTAAAGAGCAGACGGGCGGCGCGACACGCTCGGAGGTCGTGACGGGGCGCGGGATGCTCGTCGTCGTCAGCTCGCCTTCGGGCGGCGGCAAAGGCACGCTCATTCGCCGCGCGTTGAAAAACGTGCCGAACCTTGGCTATTCTGTCTCGTTTACGACGCGCGGGCCGCGCGAGGGCGAAGTAGACGGGGTCCACTATTTTTTCGTCGCCGAGCCTGAGTTCCGCCGGATGATCGAGGCGGGCGAGTTTTTGGAGTGGGCCGTCGTACACGGAAACCTCTAC
>DATFCB010000641.1:0-8651 GCA_035253525.1 Pyrinomonadaceae bacterium
CCCGTGTAGGGGTTGACGAAAATATTCCCTTCGCGGCCGAAGCTGACCTCCGCCGGGGCCGTTGGGTCTGCGCGCAGAGTGACGGCGGTCGCGCCCGGCCGCACCGCCCGCACGTTGGCGAGCAGCGTTTCCACGCCCTGACGCGCTATGGCCGGCGACGGCGGCTGAACCTGATAGCCGCGCGTGTCGGCCCAGTAAGTGATCTGCCGCTCGTAGGCCAGCAACACGCCGGTCACACACATCATCAGGATGATTAGCCCGGCGGCAACGCCCGCAACGAGGTGACACCAGAAGATAACTTTGCGGAACAGCTTCATGCGTAATGACTCCAAACTGTTTACCAGGCTTCGATGTTGATAATTGGCTCAGCGGAGGGAATGACTCAAACGTCGGCCCATTGGCGTAGCAAGTTGTGATAGATGCCTGTGAGTCGCACGGCGGGCGAAGGGGAGGGAGCGCCCTCGTTGAGTTCCTGTATCGTCATGTCCAGATCGAACAGCAGCGTCCGCCGGCCGTCATCACGCACCATGCTCTGAATCCAGAAGAAAGATGCCAGGCGCGTGCCGCGCGTCACGGGGCGGACGTGATGCAGGCTCGATGCCGGATAGAGAATCAAGCCCCCGGCCGGCAGCTTAACCTCGTGTACGCCGTAGGTGTCGTCAACTAACAGTTCGCCGCCGTCGTATTCGGCGGGTTGGCTCAAAAAGAGTGTCGCCGCCAAATCCGTGCGGACGCGGTGCGGCGTGCCCGGCACCTGGCGGATCGCGTTGTCAACGTGTGTGCCAAAAGACTGACCGCCCTCGTAGCGATTGAACAAGGGCGGGAAGACCTTCAGTGGCAGCGCGGCGGCCATGAACAACTGGCTGCGCTGGAGCGCGTCTAGAATCAGCTCGCCCATCTCCCGCGCCGCCGGATGGTCCTCCGGCAGTTGCATGTTGTCTTTGGCCTGCGCCGACTGGTGTCCGGCCGTGACCCGCCCGTCAACCCATTCGGATTGTTCCAGCAATTGTCGGCACTTCGCCAACTCGTCGGCGGTCAGAAGCTCTGGGATTTGGAGCAGCATTGTCCTCTCACATCTTCGGCTTAGAAACGGAAGCCCGCGCCCAGCATCGCAGACCGGCCGGGTCCCGGCACGAGATGCCCGCCGCCCAGACGGTCGAAGTAATATTCGTCAGTCAGGTTATAGAGATTGAGCCGGAGGTCTATGTGATCCGTCAGCGGGTACGAGGCCATCGCATCCAGCAGCCAGTAGCGTCCGACCAGTCTGGTGTTGATGTTGTTGCCGAAGCGGCGATCAGTGAAACGCGCGCCGCCGCCGAGTTCGAGCTTCCTGAGCCTGTAGGTCGTCCAGAGGCTGAACGAGTTGCGCGGAGTGTTCTGAATTCTTTTGCCAACCTCGGCCGGCGTATTCGACTTCACGATCTCGCTCGCGAGCAGCGAGTAACCGGCGAAGACGGACAGGCTGCGGCTGATGTTGCCCGTGACGCTCAACTCGACGCCGTCCACGCGTTGCTCGCCGTCGAGCACCTGCGGCGGGTCACCTGGAAGGAGCCCAGGCGTGCGCGCGTTGCTCTTTTCGACGCGAAACAGCGCCCCTGAAAGACTCAGCCGCGCCCCCAGCAAATCCCACTTGCTGCCAACTTCATAGGTGCGCGTCTTCTCTGGGTCAATCCTGACGTTGGCGACCGAGTAAGAAAGCCCCTCCAGGGACGGGTTGAGCGCCGTCGCGAAGGACGCATAAATGCTGCCGCGCTCCACGGGCTTGTAGACCAGGCCGACCCTCCCGCTGAGCATCCTGTCAACTCTTGAGACCGGGAGATTGGTCGTATCAACGCCCTTCACGCCGAAGTAGTCCCAGCGCAAACCTCCGGTCAGTTCCCAGTGGTCGCTGAGCTTGGCCGTGTCGAAGGCATAGAGGGCCAGCGATTCACCCGTCACGTCTCCGACGATGGGACTCGTCGTGATCGCGCCCGTGAAGACATCGTTCGGGTCGGGGTCAAGCAGCGTGGTCTGCATGTTCGGGGCGGTGCGCAGGTGGCGTATGTTGGTTTCGCGCGCGAGTTCCAGCCCGGCGGCCAGGGAGTGTCCGACCTTGCCGGTCTGGAACTTTGCGCTCAGGTCCGTCTGGTTGTCCCAGATTCCGTCTTCCGTGATCCACGACCTCAGCTCGCGGTTGATGACGGTCGAGTTGTTGTTGGCGAACCGCGGCGGCGTGGCGATGGAGTCGCGCGTCGAGCGCCCGTAGCGCAGTTGGTTCCGCAGAGAATAGTTATCGTTGAAATTGTGCTCGAACCTGAAAGTGAAGATGTCTGCGTTCAGCTTCTCGAAGTCCCTATCCTTGAGGCCGTAAAAAGTGTTGCGCGGGACAGGGGCTGGGCGGTCACGATAGGCAACGAGCACGTTGTTGGTCACCGGAACCCAGGGGATACCATAGTCTGAGAGGTTGTTCTGCTTGAGCTTGAAGTAGCTGATGGTATAGCGCGTCGGCGTGCCGAGTCCAAGCGCCAGCGACGGGGCGACGCCCCAACGCTCATTCTCCACCACGTCGCGTCCGGCCACGCCGGAATCATGGGCCAGTAAGTTCAGGCGAAAAGCTACGCTGTCAGAGAGCGGCAGGTTGATGTCTGCGGTGGCGCGCTTGGTTCTGTCCGTGCCGAAGCTGAGCGTGCCGCTGTAAAGGCGCGTGAGGCTTGGCGACTTGCTGACCAGATTGATAATGCCGCCCGCCGAGCCGCGCCCGCTGATAGCCGACGACGGCCCTTTTATCACCTCGACCTGTGCCAGATTGAAGGGGTCGCGGGATTGCGGACTGATGTCGCGCACGCCGTCAACAAACACGTCGTTGCGTGCGCTAAAGCCGCGCAGCGTCAGATTGTCGCCCGCGGGCGTGCCGCCTTCGCCGGCTGTCATGGTCAGACCGGGGACGTTGCGCAGCACATCGCGCAACGTCGTCGCGCCCTGATCCTCTATCAATTCGCTGGGGATGACCGTGATCGTCTGCGGGATGTCGCGCAAAGGCTCTGTGTACTTCGGCGACGAGACGCGCCCGGTCTCATCCCGCACCTCGACCGACCCGGATTGCGCCTGTATTTCCAGCGTCACAGTCTTCGGAGTCGTCAAGTTGTAGCTGACGCCCGTACCCGTCAGAAGTTGCTTGAGCGCCTGTTCGATTGTGTAAAGGCCGGAGACGCCTGGAGAAGAGATGTTGAGAACCGCGTCGTTAGGGACTGAGACCTGCAACCCGGTCGCGGTTTGAAAAGCAGCCAGCACGGCGTCCAGAGTGTCAGGCGGAATGTCGAAGCGGATTTGCTGCTCTTGAGTCTGTAGTTGAACAATTGCCGGAGTGCTGCGAACCCCCTGCGCGTATGCGAGCCTCACCGCGCGGCTCTCGCCGACCGTGTAAGCCACGAGGACGCCCATCGTCCCGATTGCCACCACCCAGTGTCTGGGGCCGCGACGTGATCTCTTTTTATTCTTCTTCCGATTTTTCTTGACGGTGCTCTTCGTTTCAGTTGAGAGAGTTGCGGCGAGCGATGGGAGCAGAGCTTTGAAGAGAGAGCGAGTCCCGCGCCGTGAAGGTGTGTCAGACATTTTCTAATCCATTGAAAGTCGCGGCTGGCACGCCTACAATGGACGCCGCTGCCAGCCCGGACGGGTTGTCGGCAGAGAGGCTCACGTGCTGCTTCGCCAAAAGTCCGCCGTGAGCCTCTCAGTCTTTACCGAGACCGTGTAAAGAGTAGTTCGAAATTTGAAGAGCTTAAATTTCTTGTTCTGCTAATTGAAAATGGATTTCATTTTCATGGGAGAGTATAGATGGGGAATCGCCTGAGTGTCAACAGGGAAGTTTGAAGCAAAGGGAAGAGGTGCGTGAGAAAGTCAGCCGGGCTCTTCTGTGTGGAGAATGCAGGCGGCTAGCAGCGGGATGGTGAGTTCGTGGTGGCCCGTGATGGAGTAGCCCTGGCCCGCGCCGTCCGCGACGGGGCGGCGCACCACGTTCGTCAGCGGTCGGTAGGACTGTATGAAGTCTAAGTTGGCGGTCGTCAGGTCGCTCAGAGTGTGCCCGAGGTTGCGGACGAGCGTGACGGCCTTGAGAAAAATCTCCGGGAGGACGACGGCCGAGCCGACGTTCAAGTAGACCCCGCCACCGTCCATGCGTCTGACCATCTCCGCGAGCAGTCGGAAGTCGGTGTGCGTCGTCTGGCCCAGAGCCGCGCCGTCCGCCGTGGGGTGAAAGTGGGCTATGTCAGCGCCGATGGTGACGTGAGCGGTGAAGGGGACGCGCGCCTCGTAGGCCGCGCAGAGCAGCGAGAAATCCTTGTGCGGAGGGTCGCGCTCGACTAACAGGCGGCCTAACGCTTCGCCGAGTCCTGTGCCGGTTCTTGCCCCCTCGCGTGCGGCGTCATTCAAAAGCTTACCGGTCTCGTCGGCCCCGCCGAACGCGCCCGCGCCGAGCGTCGCGTCAACGTCTTCCGAAGTCGAGCCGACCATCGCGACCTCCGCGTCGTGAACGAGGACGGAGCCGTTCGCCGCGACGGCGCTCACGAACCCGCGCCGCATAAGGTCAATGATGACGGGCGACATTCCCGTCTTGATGACGTGGCCGCCTAAGCCCCAGATAATCGGCTTGCTCAAAGAGCGCGCGCGCCTGACGCGGGCCGCAAGCGCGCGCAGGCTACGCGCGGCCAGGATGTCCGGCAGCGAGTCCAGGAAATCCGCGAGCGACGACTCAACGCCCGCGGGCCTGGCGAAATCCTCTACGGTCACTTTGCTCGGGCGCGAGGCGAGCGGGTAAGTGTTAACGCCGTCCAAGTCGAGCGGGCGCACGTCGTCGTCGTAAATTGACACGGCCTAGCACCGCTCCTTTCCCGATTCGCCCCGAAGGAAAAGAAACACCAACGCAAACTCCTACCCGCGCGCTCGCTCCAGGAGCACGATCATCATGGTCGCGAGCAGAAGGCGCAACTCCTCTGTCTGATCTATGTGTGCCAGTTTATCTATGGTGAACCTGCGCCCGACGAACGAGGCCTGTTTTTTGAGACGGAGGTAGGGCATCCCGTCCGGACGCGAGATCAGGTAAGAGGGGTGAAAGAAGTAGCCCGTAAAGATGCCCAGGATGGGTATCTCGCCGAGCGTCGCATCGAACACTTTGACCCAGGGATTCTCCTCCTTAAAAATCGCCACGGGGTGCGGCTGGTAGCCGTCGAAGATTTCGTAGGTGGCGCGCCAGATTGACTTCCTCCCCTGCCGCCGCATGGAGCCGAAGGGGCGGCCGCTCAGGTCCATAAACGTGTAGTTGGCATTAAAGTCTATGACCCTATCGGCGTTGATCGTGAACCACGGGCGCGTCATCGCTTCGTCGGCGAAGACCGTGACGGCCTCCTTCAGCTTGAAAGCCTTTTGCTTGACGTAAAAGATCAGGTTGCCAGTCGCCTCGGTCAGCGACAACTGCTGCGCGATTGCCAGAATTTTGAAGTTGATTTGCAGGGGGTAATTCAAGCGAGCCTCCGTTTGTCCGACGCCAGTTTAGTAAAGCCACGCCTGAGAGTATATCACGCGATTTTCTTGGACCGCTCGCGGCGGCCGGAGCCGTTGCCGTTGCGATGGGCAGCGTGGTGGCCGTTGAGGAGGGGGCGCAACGCGTGGCCTGTGTGAGAGCGGCGGGCGCGTGCGATCTCTTCGGGCGTGCCGGAGGCGACGAGGCGTCCGCCGTGCGAGCCGCCTTCGGGTCCCAGGTCCACGACGTAGTCTGCGGACTTGATGACATCGAGATTGTGCTCGATGACGATGACACTGTTGCCCAGGGAGACAAGGCGCTGGAGCACGTCGAGGAGTTTGTGCACGTCTGCGAAGTGGAGGCCCGTGGTCGGCTCGTCGAGGATGTAGATGGTGCGCCCTGTAGCGCGCTTCGAGAGTTCTTTGGCGAGCTTGATGCGCTGCGCCTCGCCGCCCGAGAGCGTGGTGGCCGATTGGCCCAGCTTGATGTAGCCCAGGCCAACGTCGAGCAGAGTCTGAAGCTTCTGCTTGATCTGCGGGATGTTTTCGAGGAGCGGCAGCGCCTCCTCGACTGTCGTGTCGAGCAGTTCCGCGATGGACTTGCCTTTGTACTTGACCGACAGCGTCTCGCGGTTGTAGCGCGCGCCGCGGCACACGTCGCACAAGACGTACACGTCCGGGAGGAAGTTCATCTCGATGCGCTTCATCCCGTCGCCCTCACAGGCTTCGCAGCGTCCGCCCTTGACGTTGAAGGAGAAGCGGCCGGGCTTGTAGCCGCGCTCTCTTGATTCGGGCAACATCGCGTAGAGTTCGCGGATCGGCGTGAACAGTCCGGTGTAGGTCGCCGGGTTCGAGCGCGGCGTGCGGCCGATGGGCGACTGGTCTATCTCGATCACCTTGTCAACGTGTTCGAGCCCTTCGATGGAAGAATATTGGCCCGGTTCCGCGAGCGAGCCGTAGAGGTGACGGGCGAGCGCGCGGTAGAGGATGTCGTCAACCAGAGTTGACTTGCCCGAGCCCGAGACGCCAGTCACGACCGTCAGCAGTCCGAGCGGGAACGTGACATCAATGTCCTTCAGATTGTTGTGGCGCGCGCCGCGTACGGTGATGGCCTTGCCGTTCGGCGGGCGGCGCTGCTCGGGCACGCCTATCTCGCGCGCGCCGCAGATGTAGAGGCCCGTCACCGATTCTGGATTACAAGAAACCTCTTCGGGCGTCCCGGCCGCGACCATCTCGCCCCCGTGCGCGCCCGCGCCTGGGCCAAGATCGACGACGTAGTCCGCGCGCCGAATCGTCTCCTCGTCGTGCTCGACCACGAGCACAGTGTTGCCCAGGTCGCGAAGCTGGCACAGCGTCTCCAGCAGTCTTTGATTATCGCGCGGGTGGAGGCCGATGGATGGCTCGTCCAGGACATAGAGCACGCCGCGGAGCTGCGAGCCGATCTGTGTGGCGAGGCGTATGCGCTGGCCCTCGCCGCCGGAGAGCGTGGCCGAAGGGCGGTCGAGCGTCAGGTAACCGAGGCCGACGGTTTCGAGGAAGCGCAGGCGGTCCTTGACCTCGCGCAGGACGAGTCCCGCGATCTGCTCCTCGCGCTCGTTGAGCTTGACGCGGTCGAAGGCGGCGATGGCCTCTTCAATCGGGATCGCCGTGTAGTCCGCGATGCCGCGCCCGCCGAGGCGCACGGCCAGCGATTCCGGTTGCAGGCGCTTGCCCTCGCAATCGGGACAGGTCACGGGCGAAACCAATTCTTCGATTGCCAGGCGCACTTTCTCCGACGGCGCTTCGTTCAAGCGCTCGCGCAGCCAGCGGACAGCGCCCTTCCATTCGCTCTGGTAAGTGTACGCGCCCTGGCGGAAAGTGAGTTGACCATTCACGCCGTGAAAAAACGCGTTCTGCGCTTCTTTCGGAAGCTCGCCGAAGGGGACGCGCGGGTCCGCGTTGAAATGTTTGACGACCGCCAGAAGCGCGCTCCGCAGGTAGGCAGATCCCTGCTTGTCGGTTGCGCCCATGAACTCCTGCTTGTCCGACGGGACGGTCGCGTCCTGAACGATCTTGACCGGGTCAACTTCTAAAATTGTGCCAAGACCGTGGCAGCGTTTGCACGCGCCGTAGGCCGAGTTGAAGGAGAACGAGCGCGGTTCGAGCGGCGGCACGTTGATGCCGCAGTTCACGCAAGCCATGCGCTCCGAGTAGAGCTTCTCCTCGCCGTCCACGACCGAGATGAGGACCGCGCCCCCGGTCAGCTTCAGGGCTGTGCGGACAGACTCCGAAAGCCGTTCGTTGATGCCGGGCTTGATGAGCAGGCGGTCCACGACGGCCTCTATCGTGTGGTTGCGCCGCTTGTCGAGTTTGATCTCTTCGTCGAGCGAGAGTAATTCCCCATCAACTCGCGCGCGCAAAAAACCTTCTTTGGCGAGCTTCTCAAGCTCCTTCTTAAACTCGCCCTTGCGCCCGCGCACGATAGGCGCGAGAACCATCACACGCTCGCCCTCAGGCAGGGCCAGAACGCTCTGCACGATCTGCTCGACGGACTGGCGCGTAATCGGCGCGCCGCAGATGTGGCAGTGCGGCTGCCCGACGGAGGAGAAGAGCAAGCGCAGGTAGTCATAAACTTCCGTCACGGTGCCGACGGTCGAGCGTGGGCTGCGCGAAGTCGTCTTCTGCTCGATGGAGATGGCCGGCGAGAGGCCGTCCACGGAATCAACGTCCGGCTTTTCGAGTTGGTCAAGGAACTGGCGCGCGTAGGCCGAGAGCGATTCGACGTAGCGGCGCTGCCCCTCGGCGTAGATGGTGTCGAAGGCGAGCGAGGACTTGCCGGAGCCCGACAGCCCCGTGATGACCGTGAGACGGTCACGCGGAATCTCTACGTTGATGTTCTTGAGATTATGCTGGCGCGCCCCGCGCACTGTGATGCGATCAATAGCCATGGTGCTTTAAAACAGAGTGCGCCCCAGATAGACGGGAGAATTCGGTAGCACAGAACCTCCGATTGTAGCGGAGCAGGCGGCAACGGGCAAGCAGGGGCAGTGGTCAGTGGTCAGTGGTCAGTTAAAGGAAAGTCAAAAGGGAGCCAGGCCAGGAATGCCGGCTGCCCTTTGTCTTTTTGTTAACTGACCACCGACCACTGACCACTGACCACTTTTCTTGACAGGCTTCGC
>DATFCB010000642.1:0-20494 GCA_035253525.1 Pyrinomonadaceae bacterium
TCACTTGTCACTCGTCACCGCCTCCGAGTGTCAGGCGGCCGCATTTCGAGAGCTGCCGAGTTGGATGCTAGAATGGCGCTCGCTTTCGGAGACAGGAATTCAAAAAGCGTGGATTTAAGAGAGATAGAAAAACTACTGCGCGCGTACGCTGGCGGCGAGATGGACGCGGCCGAGGCCGCGCGCCTCATCAATAATCTTCATTACGAAGACATAGGCTACGCGCGAGTGGATCAGGCGCGCGCCACGCGCCAGGGTTTCCCGGAGGTCGTCTTCGGCGCGGGTAAGACGCGCGCGCAGGTCGTAGGCATTGTCGAGCGCCTCGTCGCCCGCTCCCCGAACGTGCTCGTTACGCGCACGGACGAAGGGACGTTCGGCGAAGTGCGCAACGTGGTGACCGACGCGGAGTGGCACGAGTCGGCGCGGCTCATACGCATCCGCAGGGACAAGACAGAGCGCGGGGTCGGACCCGTCGCCGTCGTCACCGCAGGCACGAGCGACATCCCTGTCGCGGAGGAGGCGGCGCTGACCATAGAGGCTATGGGCAACCGGACGGAGCGCATCTGGGACGCGGGCGTGGCGGGGATTCATCGCATCCTGGCCGAGAGGGAACTGCTCAGGCGCGCGCGCGTCGTCGTCGTCGCGGCGGGGATGGAAGGCGCGCTCCCTTCGGTCGTCGGCGGCCTGGTGAGCGTGCCGGTCGTAGCCGTCCCGACCAGCGTCGGCTACGGCGCGTCGTTCGGGGGCGTCGCCGCGCTTTTGGGTATGCTCAACTCCTGCTCGTCGAACGTGACGGTCGTCAACATTGACAACGGCTTCGGCGCGGGCTTCGTCGCCAGCCTGATTAATCGCAAGTGGGAAGAAGCAACGGACGCGGAGACGCGGGGACGCGGGGACGCGGCGCGGAAGACGGAAGCCGAAAACCTTTAGACCATATGCCGAGAACGAATCCCCCGCGCCGTTTTCTTTCCGCCCATCGCTTTTTGCCTTCCGCTTTCCGCTTTCCGTCTTCTGCTTTTCGCCGCGTCGCCGCGTCGCCGCGTCGCCGCGTCTTCCTTTCTCTTTTGCTCGTTCTCACCTCCGCCCTCTCTGGCTGCATCGGCGGCGCGCGGCGCAGGCCGAATCTCGAACGCATCTTCGCGGAGGCGCGCACACGCGCGGGCAAGCGGCCGCTGATAGTCATCCCGGGCGTGCTCGGCTCGCAACTCGTCAACTACGAGACGAGTGAGGTCGTCTGGCCCTCGCTCTTCCGCTCGTCGGACGACGGGCTGAGCCTGCCCGTCACGCCCGACCTCACGCGCAACCGCGACAACCTCGTCGCCAGAAAAATAGTGGACACGGCCCGCCTGGCCCGCCTCACGCCCGAAGTCTACGTCTATCACGAGCTGCTCGAAGCGCTCAAAAATTACGGCGGCTACCGCGAGGGCGATTGGAGCAACCCCGGCGCGGATGGCGACCACGACACCTTTTACGTCTTCCCTTACGACTGGCGGCGCGACAACGTGGAGACCGCGCGCGACCTCGTCGGCCGGCTCGAAACTCTCAAGCGCAAGCTCAACCGCCCGGACTTGCGTTTCAACATTCTGGCACATTCCATGGGAGGCTTGGTGGCGCGCTACGCGGCCATGTACGGCGACGTGGACTTGCCCGCGGACGGCGCGCGGCCCGTGCCGACGTGGGAGGGCGCGGCGCACGTCAACCGCATCATCATGTTCGGCACGCCGAACGAGGGTTCGGCCGACGCCTTCACGACGCTGCTCCAGGGCTACTCCGTGACGGAAGGCTTGCGCCGGCCCATCCCGCTGCTGAACAAGCTCTCGCGCGAAGACATCTTCACGGCCCCATCGGTCTTTCAACTTCTGCCGCACAGGGGAGCCGTGCGCTTCCTTGACGAAAACTTGCAACCCGTCGAGGTAGACCTTTACGACCCGGCGGTGTGGCGGCAGTACAACTGGTCGCCGGTCACGGACCCGGAGTACCGCGAGCGTTTCGTGCGGGGCCGGACGCGCGGCGACAACGCACCTTTTCGCGGCGGCACGCTCGAAGAGTTGGACGCTTACTTCGCGGCGGTCCTCAACAGGGCCAAACGCTTTCACGAAGCGCTCGACGCCGTGGGCGGCGACGACCCGCCTGTCAAACTCTTCGCCTTCGGCGGTGACTGTGAAGACACGCTCGTCTCCCCGGTCGTCCTCTTCGACCGTAAGAAGGGGCGCTGGGTGACGCTGACGCGCCCGCGCGCGTTTCAAACTTCGTCGGGCCGCCGCGTCTCGCTCAAGGAGGTGAAGGCCGCGATGTCCGCGCCCGGCGATGGCCGCGTCACGCGCCGCTCGCTCTTAGGCGAGGGGCTTGAGGGCAACGGCCGCGACCGTTCGCTCTTCGGCACGTCGCTCCCCATCGTCTACGCCGTCTTCGCCTGCGACCTGCACGGCGAAGTGCAGAACAACAAGACGCTCCTGGACAACGCCCTGACGACGCTAATGAGCGAGGCTATGAAATAGAATCAGTTTTCAGTTTTCAGGGCCCCGTCAGGGGCTGTTGATAATAGCCCAGCACTTCAGTGCTGGGAACAGTGCGAAACAAGATAAAGAGTCCCGTAGGGACGATTGAACATTTCAATCGTCCCTACGGGACTCTTTATTATCTGCGACTCGTTCCCAGCGATAAATCGCTGGGCTGTTTTCACTCCGCCCCTAACGGGGCTGAAAACTGAAAACTGATTACGGATTGAGGACGTTGTAGAGCTTATCGGCGCGGTCCGGGTCAATCGTCTTCAGCAAATTGTACTGTTCGAGGGCGGAGTCGCGGTCGTTGAGCGAGAGATAGGCCAGCGCCAGGTTGTAGTAGGCCCGCCCGAAGTCCGGCTTCAGGCGAATCGCCTGCCTGAAAGCCTCGACGGCTTCCGCCGCCTGCTTCAGCTTCAGATAGGCCATGCCCAGGTTGTCGTAGGCCACGCCGTCGCCCGGCTTGAGCTGGACGATCACCTTGTAGTTGGAGACCGCCTCGGGCAGGCGGTTCAGGCGGAAGTAGCCCTGTGCCAATTTTTCATAGGCCGAGACGAAGTCGGGCCTGAGGCGAATCGCCTGCTTGTAAGCCTGCACCTCGTCTTCCGTGCGCCCCATCTTGCCGTAGGTGACGCCGAGCGCGAAGTGTGTGTCGGCGTTGTTCGGGTCGAGCCTGAGCGCCTGGCGGTAGGCGTCCGCTGACTCTTTGAATTGGCCCAGGAACGAGAAGGCCGAGCCGAGGTTGAGGTAGGATTCGGGCGAGTCGGGCTTGAGGCGAATCGCCTGGCGCGAAGCCTTCAGCGCGTCGGCGTGACGGCCCAGCACCCCGCTGCAAAAACCCGTCTGCGCCCACGCATCCGCGTAGTCCGGGTCGGCGTCAGTCGCCTTCTTGAAATAGGGCAGCGCCTTCTCGCAGTCGTCGCGCGAGAGGAAACCCAGTCCCTGCATGTAGAACCTTTCGGCCGACGCCCGCTGGCTGCGGCGCGTCGCCGCGACCAACTCGCCGAGCGTGCGCGTCTGCCCGGCCTGTAATTGGGCCACGCGGTCGGAGGGGACGGCGAAGTTGAGGCTCTGGCCGTCCGCGAGTTGAAGCGTTGCGACGCCGACGACCTCGCCGCGCATGTTGATGACGGGGCTCCCCGAGGAGCCGGGCGAGATGGCCGCGGTAATCTGTATGATGCGCCCGAAACTGGGAATATCGCGCACGGCCGAGACGATGCCGTTCGAGATGCTGCCTTCGAGGCCGAGCGGGTTGCCTATGACGACGATTGACTCGCCCTCCTGCGGCGAGGTGCGCACGACGGTGAGCGGGACGGCGACCGCAGGCGGGATGTCAACTTGCAGGAGCGCTATGTCGCCCTCGCCGTCCACCGCGAGCACGCCCTTGACGTTGTAGGCCGCTTCATTGACCGTGTGAACCTCCGCGCGGAACGCGCCTTCGAGGACGTGGCGGTTCGTCACGACGCGGTCGCTCGCCGTGAAGAAGCCGCTCCCGCGCGAGAGCTTGTCGCCCTTGGCATCGTAGGTGACGATGGCGACCACGGACGGCTTGATGCGGCGGACCAATTCCGGCAGATACTCCTGCTGCGCCGCCGCGTAAGCTGCGGAGAAGAGAAGGAGGGCAACAGCCGGGAAAAAATATTTCGCGCGTCTCATCAAAAAAGCGGATAAGAATTTCTCTTCACACGTCATAATTATGTCTGCGCGAGTAGAAGAATGCCCAGACGATAAGCAACCCGATAATCAGCCCTATCCCATATCTGAATCCTATTTTCTCCAACTGCTCCGGGGTGAAATCCGTCCACCCGTTTTGGGTGACGGTCGCTTCTTGTGTGGTCAGGATAAGAGTTAACGTATAAATTGCAAAGAGAAGCACGACGGCCAGGACGATTGAAGCTATCACCGCGTTGAGAATCCAGCGCCGCGACGGTCTTCTCTGTGCAGGCTGTGAGTCGGCTTGCGCAGCGGCCCCGAACAGCGGGTAATTGCACCGCCTGCACACAATGGCCGACGAAAAGTTTGTGAGCCCGCAGGCGCGGCACTTCGTAGAAGCCATGCTCACCTCTTAAAAAAGCTGTGAATCGTGAATCGTAAATCGTAAATAGAAAAAACTGTTCTCCGATTTACGATTCACGATTTACGAATCCTCAGAGTCCGGCGAGGGCGAGCGCCTGAACGCGCTCGACAATCTCTTTGAGTTTCACGTCCTCGGTCTGCTTCGTGGCTCGCTCAAAAAGTTCGACCATGCCGTCGGCGGCCTTCTTGCCGATGGTGATGCGGTAAGGGATGCCGATTAAATCCGCGTCCTTGAACTTGACGCCGGCGCGCTCCTCGCGGTCGTCCAGGAGCACGTCCAGGCCCGCGCGCTGCAAGTCGTGGTAGAGCTTTTCCCCGACCTCACGTATCTCGTCCTGCTTCATGCTGGTGACGGTGATGACGCAGTCGAAGGGCGCAATCGCCTTGGGCCAGATGATGCCGTCCTCGTCGTGGTGAAGCTCTATGGCTGAGGCCATGATGCGCTCGACGCCTATGCCGTAGCTGCCCATGACAATCGGCACCTCGCGCCCGTCCTGCGTCAGCACCCTCGCGCCCATTGACTCGGAATACTTCGTGCCGAGCTTGAAGATGTGGCCGATCTCAAGCGACTTGGCGACCTCAAGTGTGCCCTCGCCGCAAACGGGGCAGCCCTCGCCGCTTGCTACCATGCGCAGGTCAACCCACTTGTCCACAGGGATGTCGCGCGAGAGCTGCACGCCGCGCAGGTGGTGGTCGTCCTTGTTCGCGCCCGTCGTCATGTTGCGCCGGTTCTTCAAAGCGAGGTCGGCGAGGATGCGAATCTCGCGCCCCTTCTCGCGCGCACGCGCTTTCGCGCCGACGCCGCCCAGGCTGCCCGCGCCGGCCCCCAGCAGGTCGCGTATCTCTTCCGCCTGGGCCGCGCGCACTTCAGCGCCCGCGAGCGCGTCCGAGAGTTTTGTCTCGTGCAACTGGTGGTCGCCGCGCAGGAGCGCGAGCGCGAACTCCTGTTCGCCGTCGCGGGTCGCGACGTAAACGAGCGTCTTGATCTGCCGGTCCGCGGCGGCCCCGCCGGGAAACGTCGTCAAATCCTCAATCGTGCGCACGCCCGGCGTGGGAAACTCCACGGGCGCGTCCAGGCCTATGCCGTCCTTAACTTCGGGCAGGCGCGAGGTGGCTTTCTCCAGATTCGCCGCGTAGCCGCAGTGCTCGCAGGTGGCGATCAAATCCTCGCCCGCGTCCGTACGGACCATGAACTCGTTGGAGGCGGAGCCGCCCATCGCGCCCGAGGAGGCTTCGACGATGGTGTACTTCAGCCCGCAGCGGTCGAAGATGCGCTTGTAGGCTTCGCGCTGGTCCTCGAAAGACTTGTCCTGGCCCGTTTGATCCAGGTCGAAGGAGTAAGTGTCCTTCATGATGAACTGGCGGACGCGCAAGACGCCGGACTTGGGGCGCGCTTCGTCGCGGAATTTTATTTGAATCTGATACCAGACCTGCGGCAGTTGCTTATAGGAGCGAATCTCGTTGCGCGCAATCGAGGTGAAGACTTCTTCGTGCGTCATGCCGAGACACATGTCCGCGCCCTTGCGGTCTTTCAGTCGAAACATGTTGTCGCCCATCACCGTCCAGCGACCGGACTCCTCCCAAATCTCGCGCGGGTTCAGGGCGGGCAAAAAGAACTCCTGTCCGCCGATGCGGTTCATCTCTTCGCGCAGGATTTGCTGAATCTTGAGCGAGACGCGCTGCGCGAGCGGCAACAGCGAGTAGACGCCTGCGGCCAGTTGGCGCACCATCCCTGCGCGCAGGAGCAGGCGGTGCGAGACGACCTCCGCGTCGGCGGGGTCTTCGCGAAGTGTGGGGATGAAATATTGCGACCAGCGCATAAGAGGGCTCTCCTCAGCGGCGAGTTGATTTGTCCGACGCTCATTCTCGCAAAGCACCGGCGCGTAAGGCAAACGCCCGAAGGCAGTGGTCAGTTAAAGACAAAAGGGTTTTGCTTTTAACTGACCACCGACCACCGACCACTGACCACTGCCTTGTTGCGGGCGTCTCCCGCGTGATGTACCATCAACGTCTTGCACGCCTTTCGACAGCCTAATGATTGAGGCCGAATCGTGATGAAAATTGCGCTCGCCAGCGACCACGCGGGCTACGCGGAGAAGGAACGCCTGAAGCCGCTGCTCACTGACCTGGGTCTGGAAGTCGAAGACCTCGGCACGGTCTCCGAAGAGTCTGTTGATTACCCGGACTACGCGGCCCTGGTCGCCGAGCGCGTTGCTGCGGGCGACGCCGAGCAGGGCGTGCTCGTCTGCGGCTCGGGCACGGGCATGGCCATCGCCGCCAACAAAGTCCAGGGCGTGCGCGCGGCCGTCGCCTGGTCGGAAGAGACCGCGCGGCTCGCGCGCCAGCACAACGACGCCAACGTCCTCGCCCTCGGCGCGCGCACCACGCCCCCCGAAGAGATTCCCAAAATCGTCCGCGCCTGGTTCAGCACGGCCTTCGACGGCGGCCGTCACAGCGAGCGCGTAGAGAAGATTAGAGAGATCGAAAAGAGAGAAGTGTCCTGAAGAGGTTGCTATGCCTAAAGCATTAACCCCGACCGAAGCTGATAACGGCTGGGTCATCACCATGACCCCGGAGATGGCGCGATTAGCGAGCGTCCCGGATGGCTCGCTAATCGTCTTCTACATTTCGGAAGGGAAAGTCTCAGCAGAGATTTTGCCGCCTGCTCCGTCCGAAATTGACCAGTTCGTTGAGCGCATGGTCGAGAAGCATCGCGATGCTTTTGAGGAGATGAAGCGACATTGAGGGATGGCTTCGCCAGCACTGCAAGGAAGTTACCACGTAAATAATTTATCGGCGATAGCCTTGAGGAGAGATGATGAACGAACGTATGAACGCGCGCCTTTCGGAGGTTGACCCTTTAATCAGCGACGCCATTGACAGCGAAGTCAGGCGGCAGGCGGAGGGGCTTGAGCTGATCGCTTCGGAGAACTTCGTCAGCGAGGCCGTGCTCGAAGCGATGGGCTCTGTCTTCACGAACAAGTACGCCGAGGGCTACCCGAAGAAGCGTTATTACGGCGGGTGCGAGTGGACGGACGTGGTCGAGCAGGCGGCGATTGACCGCGCGAAAGAACTCTTCGATGCCGACCACGCCAACGTCCAGCCGCACTCCGGCGCGCAGGCGAACATGGCCGTCTATCTGGCCGCCATCTCTTACGGCGACCAGATTCTCGGCATGAACCTCTCGCACGGCGGCCACCTGACGCACGGCCACCCCATGAATTTTTCCGGTCTCAGCTACAAGGTCGCGGACTATGGCGTCTCGCGCGAGACTGAGCAGATTGACTACGACGAGTTGCAACGCATCGCCGAAGAGCACAAGCCGAAGCTCATCGTCTGCGGCGCGAGCGCGTACCCGCGGACCATCAACTTCGAGCGCATAGGCCAAATCGCCAGGAGCGTCGGCGCGCGCATGTTCGCGGACATAGCGCACATCGCGGGTCCCATCGCGGCGGGCCTTCACCCCTCGCCCGTGCCGCACGCGGACTACGTCACGACGACCACGCACAAGACCCTGCGCGGCCCGCGCGGCGGACTCATCCTCTGCAAGGAAGAGCACGCGGCCGAAGTCAATCGCAAGCTCTTTCCGGGCGTGCAGGGCGGCCCGCTCGTACACATCATCGCCGCCAAGGCCGTCGCCTTCGGCGAAGCGCTGCGCGACGATTTCAAGGATTACCAACGAAACGTCCTGAAGAACGCGAAGGCTCTCGCAGGCGAGTTGGCTGAGCAGGGCTTGCGCATCGTCTCCGGCGGCACGGACAACCACCTGATGCTCGTTGACGTGTTCATGGAGGGCAAGGGCATCACGGGCAAGGACGCCGAAAAAGCTCTCGAAGCCGCGCACATTACCGTCAACAAGAACACGATTCCCTTCGACACCAACAAGCCCTTCGTCACCTCCGGCATACGCATCGGCACGCCCGCCCTGACCACACGCGGCATGACTGAAGCCGACATGCGCACGGTCGGCCGCCTCATCGCGGAAGTCCTGCACGACCCGCAATCCGAAGACGTGCGCAACAAAGTCCGCCGGGAAGTCGCAGAGCTTGCCTCTCGCTTCCCGCTTTACCCGAATCGGTTGAAGCAGCCCGCGCCGCAGCCGGAAGCGATGGGTGCGGATTGAAAGGCCGCATGCTGCCAGCGGTTTCTTGAAGGCGACCCGGTTGCTATCGCGTCGTTGGCCTGATTGGAGTAGTAGCTTGTGAAATTACCAATCTCACGAAAAATTGTTCTGTGTGTTTCGGTGCTCATGCTCACGCCCGCCTGTGTCCTCATAGACCGCATGAGCAGCAGGGCGAGCACCCCGCAAGTGTTGACCAGCACGGACGGGAGATTTCAGTTGACAGTTCCCGGCGACTGGCTAAAAGAGACCGAACTCAACGAGCGGGCCGATCTCCAGGCGGCCAATCGCGTGCGCGAGACATACGCCGCCGTGATTAGCGAAAGTAAACAGGATTTCACCGAGGAGATGACGCTTGAGCGCTTCACTTCGGTGACGCGCAATGCCATTCTGGCCGGGGTGCATTCGGCGCAGTCAGCCGAACCGACGCCGACCTCGATCAACGGCAATCCGGCGTTGCAATACGAGATACGCGGCGCGGTCGAGGGGGTCAACATTGTGTACATCATCACCACGGTTGAAACGTCTGAGCATTACCATCAAATCCTTACGTGGACTCTCCCTTCGCGTTTTGACCAGTACAGGGACACGCTGCTGGATGTGACACGCAGCTTCAAGGAAGTGGGAGCCGTGAAGCCCAAATCAGATGCTTCGCCGCCGCCGCCCGCGCTGCCGCGTTCCGGGTCCGGCGTGCCGAAACAGTAACTTCTAGCCGTTAACTTTACTTTCGATGGAAGAAATCTTCGGCCCTGATGGTTTAATCGCGCGGGCGCATCCCGAGTACGAGTACAGGCCGGGCCAGATTCAGATGGCGGAGGCCGTGCTGCGCGCGTTCGAGGAGACGCGCCACCTGATTGTCGAGGCGGGCACGGGCACGGGCAAGACGCTCGCGTATCTCGTCCCGGCGATTGCGGCGGCGACGGCGCGCAAGACGCGCGTCATCATCTCGACGGGGACGAAGAATCTGCAAGAGCAGTTGATGGAAAAGGACATTCCTTTTCTCCAAAAGGTGCTGCCGCGAAAGTTCACGGCCGCCTACATGAAGGGGCGCGGGAATTATGCCTGCCTGCAACGCATCAAGCGGGCGGAGAATTCGCCCGTGCTCGATGGCCTGGATGAGCTGGACTACTTCGACGAGGTGCGCCAGTGGGTGCGCGAATCGCAGACGGGCGACCGCGCCGAACTTGTCGGCCTCCCTGAAAACCTCTCCTTCTGGCGGCACATAGACGCGCGCACCGAGATTTGTCTGGGCCAAAAATGTCCCGACTACGACCCCTGCTTCATCACGCGCATGCGCCAGCGCGCCACGGACGCCGACATCGTCATCGTCAATCACCACCTCTTCTTCGCAGACCTCGCGCTCCGCAACAGCGAGTACGGGCAAGTCCTGCCCGATTACTCTGCCGTCATCTTTGACGAAGCGCACCAGATAGAGGACGTGGCGGCCGAGTACTTCGGCGCGCAGGTTTCCAGCTACCAGATGGAAGACCTCGTGCGCGATCTGGCACAGCTTCCCGTGACGAGCGTGGACGTGAACCGCGAGCTGACACGCACGGCCGCGCGGCTGACGCGCTTCAGCGACAATTTCTGGATGGGCTTTCGTGAAGGGCGCGGCGAGGAGGGGCGCTCGCCCATCCTGCCGGGCACGTTCGCGCGCAAGCGGACGGACGGCGAGATAGAGGCGACCCCTTTGGGCGAGGCTTACCTCAGCCTGGACGGCGCGCTCGGGAGGTTGGAAACGACGCTCGACGCTCTGGCGGAGCAGCCGCTCGAAGTCGAAAACATTTTGCGGCGCATACGGCAGGTCCGCTTCGATTTACAGTTCATCGTGGCGGGCGACGACAAGCACTTCGTCTACTGGCTCGAACGTCGCGGGCGTGGCGCGTTCCTGCGCGCCTCGCCCATTGACGTGTCGAGCCTGCTGCAAGACAAGCTGTTCGACCGTGTCGAGACGGTCGTCCTGACCTCGGCGACCTTAGCGAGCGCGGGCAGCTTCAACTTCATACGCGAGCGCCTGGGACTCGCGGAGGCCGAAGACCTGGTCGCGCCCTCGGGCTACGATTACGACAGCCAGGCGGTCCTGTATCTCCCGCAGCGCATGCCGGACCCGCGCTCGCCGCAGTTTGTTGACGCGGCTGCCGAAGAGGTCATACGTCTCTTGAACGCGACCGAGGGCCGCGCCTTCGTGCTCTCGACGAGCTTCGCCGGGATGAACGCGCTCTACGAAAGGGTGGCGGGCGAAGTTGACTTTCCTTGTTTCCTGCAAGGCACCGCGTCGAAGGCGGGGCTGCTGGAAAAGTTTCGCGAGACGCCGAATGCGGTGCTCTTCGCCACGTCGAGCTTCTGGCAGGGCGTGGACGTGCGCGGGCAGCAGTTGTCGTGCGTCATCATAGACAAGCTGCCGTTCGCAGTGCCCTCAGACCCTGTGGTCGCCGCCCGACAGCGCTACATAGACGACCAGGGCGGCTCGTCCTTTTACGAGTACAGCGTGCCGCAGGCCATCATCAGCTTGAAGCAAGGATTGGGGAGGCTGATACGCAGCACGACCGACCGCGGGGTGCTCGCGGTCTTAGACCCAAGGTTGAGGACGAAAGCCTACGGCCGCCTGTTCCTCGAAAGTCTGCCGCCGTGCCGCGTGACCTCAGACGTTACGGACCTCGCGGCCGTCTTTGAAGAGTCCAAAGTCTAAAGTCCGATTCAAACCTAAACTCAACCCCTTTGCGCCTTTGCGTGGGAAATCCAAAACATCTCACGCCAAGGCGCAAAGACGCAAAGGGGTTGAGTCAATCTGTAGCGTGAGTTTTAGCACACGCTATAAGTTCTGTCGCGCGGCTTGCGACTTTGGGTTTTGGTCTTTAGACTTTGGACTATGTTTGAGGTGATGATTGAGCGCAACTTTTCGAGCGCGCATCAACTGCGCGGCTACAAGGGGAAGTGCGAGAACTTGCACGGGCACAACTACAAGATCGAAATCTACGCGCGCGGGCGCGAGTTGGACAACATAGGGTTGCTCGTAGACTTCGGCGAACTGAAGGACGCGGCCGACGAAGTCGTGCAGTACCTTGACCACCGCAACATCAACGAACTGCCGCCGTTCGATGTGGAACTGAATCCCTCAGCCGAAAACCTCGCCCGCTACATCCTCGAACGCGTCGCCTCCCGCGTCGGCGACCAGCGCGTGCAGGTCTACAAAGTCCGCTGCTTCGAGACGCCGACGAGCGTCGCCACCTACCAGGTAGACTAGCGACTGAAATGATGAATTAAAGACGACTGCCTTTTAATTCATCATTCATCACTCCGCATTCCGCATTGCTTTTCATACCGTGACCTCGATCTTCCAGCGGTTGAGCTTGCCTGTGTCTTGTGCTTCCAGGTCGGCGACGGCCAAGCGCCACGCGCCGCCAGCCTGTTGGCCGCGTAGCGCCTGCAAGGCCGGTGTGTCCTGAGAACTCCAGGTGCGTATGATGTTGTCTGCGTCCCGGCCCGTGCGGTCGTGCAGACGAATCACTGCACCGTTCGGGGGCGTCAGAGTGACGAGCAGGTCGCCTATCCAAGTGTGCGTGATGTCCACGGAGACGCTGATGTCCTTGATGGCGGCCCCGGCGGGTAAATTGAGCGTGCGGGAAACGCCAGCCGCGTTGTTGTCCGGTATCTGGACGGACGCGGCGTCCTCGGCGACCAGCGGCGCGCTCATGACGGCTAACTCCAAGGCCCAGTTGTTGAGCGTGCCGACATCCTGCGCGGCCAGGTCCTGAACCTGTAGCGTCCAGTTGCCGCGTATGCTGCGCGTGCTGAGCGTGGCGAGCGCCGGGACCGTCATCGTGTCGTAAGTCCGCCTGATGTTGTCGCCGTCGGCCCCGGAGCGGTCGTGTAGCGCCACGATGGTCCCGTCCGGGGCCGTCAGTGTAACTCGCAGGTCGCCTATCCAGGTGTGCGTGATGTCGAGGCTGACTTTTATGTCGCGGACGCGGCCCGCATCGTTTACGTTAATCACGTCCGTAATCCCGGCGGGGTTGTTGTCGGGGATGGCCTTCTGCGGGTTGGACGTGAAGCGCAGGGGCTGCGCGACGAGCGGGTGAAGCAGCCGCAGGCTCTCGGCCACTGCGTTTGCGGCGTCCACTTTCCCGTGGCCGAACCAGGGGCTCCAGGTGCCGGCGGGGTCGCCTGTGTCCGCGAAGTCCGCGCGGTCGAAAGGCGCGACGGGCGAGACATCCCACGTCGGGTTGGGGTCGAAGGTCGCGCCGGGCGTGCGCGAGTAGCCGTCAGTATTCAGCGCCTTGGAGGCCGTGCGCTTGAGAATCGAGATGATGTCGAGCGCCGTCAATTCCGGGTTGGCGGAGACCATCAGCGCCACTACGCCTGCGACGAGCGGAGTCGCGCTCGACGTGCCGCCGAATCCGGTAGTGACGCCGCCGCCGGACCCTGTCGCCGTGGTGACGCCAAGACCGCGGACCGTGAGGCGCTGGAAGCGATGGCTGTTGCTCGTCGGCGCGCAGAGCGTGACGCCCGTGCCGTAGTTGGAATAGTGGCTACGTTGCGCGTTGCTGGCGAGGGCCGCGATGTGCATCACGCCGGGTACGTCCGCGAGGTTGTTGCGGAAGGAGCGCGCGGTCCTGACGCCTATCCAGGCGGTGAAGGTGTCGTTCCAGCCGTTAGTGAAGGGAACGTCCTGCGCCGCGTTGTGATTAATCGGGCAACTCTCGTTGCCGGCCGCCCAGAGAAAGACTATCCCGCGTCCCCTACGTCCGCCTGTTTGTGCCAAATCCGCAATCCGATTTCTAAGGACGGAGGAGCGCAGGTTAGTCGGGACAACTCCCCAGGAGTTAGAGAGCACGTCCACCTTGTCCGCGACGTAATCGAGCGCGGTCATCATCTTCGAATCGCTAATGAAGAGGCTCGCGCCCGACGACTCCCATTTGATGGGGAGCAGCCGGCAGGCGGGGGCCGCGCCGACGACCAGGGTCGCGTCCACCTCGCCCGCGATGACGCCCGCGCAAGAGGTCCCGTGGTTCGCGCCCGTCTGGTACATCTGGGACGGGACGGCGTCAATGTCCGTCTGTTTGACGAGCCGCTCGCCCTGGAAATAACCCCAGCCGGCGAACTTGTTGGGCGAGTTGAAGTCCGTGTGGTCCAGTTTGCAGCCGTCGTCCGTGACGCCGACGACCACTTCAGGGCTGCCGAAACTGCCGAGCGTCTGCCACGCCTCTTCCGTGCGCGACGAGGCACGGGCGTCGAACAGCGGGTCTGTCACGTGCGTATGCAGGTGCCACTGGCGCGCGTAGAACGGGTCTGTCGGGAGCGTCAACTGGTAGGTGCTGGCGCGCTGGTTGAGGTCGTGCTCGGCGATTTCTACTTCCGGCTCTTCCTCCGTCATCTTGACGACCAGCTTGACGGGATTCATCCCCGTGTGGTTCGTCAGTTGGAAAAGATACTCGCGCTCTGAGTAAGCCTCTTTGATCTGTAGCCCGTAGCGCCCGGCGAAGGCGTCCACCTCTTCGGGCCTGAACGGGCGGCGGAACGTGACGAAGACGCGGTCCGTGATGAGAAACTCTTCGCCCGTGTCGGCCTGATAGTAAGCGTGGTGAGTCGGGGCAAGCTCGCGCGCCTCGCTCATCATTGGTTCGAGGTCCGGGACGCGGGTCGTGACGCGCGACGACCTGGACGAGACCTGCTCGGCGTCTGAGACGCCCAAGTCCTCTAGCTCGTCCGGCAAGGCGCGGACGACGAACTGGTCCGGCTGTTTCCTGAGCACGATTTTCTGGCCCGCCTGGTAAGTGTAAACTTCTTGAGTATCGGCCATGACTTCCTCCTTCGGTTGGGCAAGGGGAATTAACTGCGAGGAATGGAGACGAGGAGCGGGCGGCGGCGAAGCAAAGCGACTCTTCCCCGGCCCGCCCGCATTATACCTGCTATCTATTATGAAGTTTTGCGGCCAAACATTTCAGAGGCCGCGCGCTAACGGTCAGGCTCAGGGTGAGACGAGCTGCGCGACATCAATCTTGTACTTCCTGATCTTGCTGTAGAGGCGCGGGCGGTAGATGCCGAGCAGGTTGGCCGCGGCCTGCTTGTTGCCGCCCGTGCGCTGTAGCGTCTTCTCTATGACCAGCTTCTCGATGTCTTCGAGCGTCATGTTGGGCGGCACGTCCCACTCGGTGCTCTGCGTCGCGCCCTCGGGCAGCGAGCCGTTGTCGAAAGGCAAGTCAACCGGCTCAATCTTATTGCCCTTGGCGAGCAGCACGGCGCGCTCGATGACGTTCTGCAACTCGCGCACGTTGCCCGGCCACGAGTGCCCGAAGAGGCGCTGGTAGGCCGCCTGCGAGACGCCCGTGATGGGGCGGTCATACTTCTGCGAGTACATCTTCAAAAAGTGCTCGGTCAGAAGCTGTGTGTCTTCGGCGCGCTCGCGCAAAGGGGGCACGTGAATCGTGATGGTCGAGATGCGATAGAAGAGGTCGTCGCGGAGCAAACCGTCGCGGATGGCGTCGGCCGGCAGGCGGTTCGTAGAGCAGATGAGACGAAAGTCCACGGCGTAGGTCTTCTCTGAGCCGATCTTACGGTAGCTGCGCTCTTGCAGGACGCGCAGCAGCTTCGGCTGAAGCTCAACCGGCATCTCGGCGATTTCGTCGAGCATCAGCGAGCCGCCCGCCGCGTGCTGCACCAGGCCCTCCTTGTCGGCGTGCGCGCCCGTGAACGCGCCCTTCGTGTGGCCGAAGAGTTCGGATTCGATTAACTCCTTGGGGAGCGCGGCGCAGTTGACCTTGATGAAAGGTTTTTTGGACCGGAGCGAGTTGTAGTGAATCGCGTTGGCGATGAGTTCCTTACCCGTCCCAGACTCGCCGACGATGAGGACGTTGGCGTCCGACTTGGCGACAGACTCTATGGTCTCATAGATGGTCTGCATCTGTTTGGACGCGCCGATGATGTTGAAATACTCGGCGCGCGTCGCCAAACGGTCGCGCATCATCTTGGTCTCGGCGCGCAGCTCGCGGCTCTCCAAAGCGCGCTCGACCAGGGGCTGCATCTGCTCGAAGTCGAAAGGCTTTTCGACGAAGTAGAACGCGCCGGCTTTGGTCGCCTCGACGGCGCGCGCGACCGTGCCGTAGCCCGTGACGACGATGACTTCGGTTTCGGGCCGCACGTCCTTCATGTGGCGCAGGACTTCGAGGCCGTCCATGTCCGGGAGTTGCAGGTCGCAGATAGCCAGGTGATGCCCGCCGCGGTCAAAAAACTCTATCGCCTCGGCCCCGGTCGCGGCCGTGTCAACCGAGTAGCCCTCTTCGGCCAGATTCTGCTTGAGCGAATCGGCCATCATCGGTTCGTCGTCAATGACCAGAATGCGTGCCTCTTTACGTTCCACCTTTTACTCCTGGTTAAAGGCAGGGCGGAGGGATGAGGGATGAAATAAGAACTCTGTCTTTACTTCATCCCTCATCCTTCATTCCTCATCCCCGCTGTCCTATCGGTAACTCGGCGCGCAGGGTGTGCGCGTCGAAGCCTGTTTCCCCGCCGTGCGCTTCGATGATCTTGGCGGCGAGCGACATCCGCAAGCCCTCGCTGCCGGCGAAGGAGTGGAACGGGTCATCGCCGTTGATAGTCTTCACGCCGCGCCACTCGACGGTCGCACGACGCCCGTCGTCGCCGCGCGCGAGGCTTATCGTCAAGGCTGCGCCGTCGCCCGCAGAATTGAGCGCGAGCGCGTTGGTCGTGATCGTCTTGAAAGCCTCCGTGATGGCCGCCACGTCGAAGTCGCCGGCCAGTTCAGCGGCTTCGGTCTCTACGCGGACGCCTTCCGTCTCCTCGACGCCTTTCAGGATTTTGATGAGGTCGGTTTGCGGCTGGCGGCGCAGTTCGAGGGGGCGTCCCATGCGTACGAGCGTGGTCATGTCGGAGGCGGCGCGCTCCAATCCGGCGATGAGTTTGGCGACCGTCTCCTGCTCGTCCTGGGGCCGGTCCGACTTCTCCATACGCTTGCGCAGGAACGTGGCATAGAGTTTGAGACCGTTGAGCTGGTTTTTCAGGTCGTGGACTATCTGGACGGACGCGCGCCCCAGTTCCTGGAGCGCGGCTAAGTCCTGAGTCTCCGATTTTAGCGGCTTCATATCGCTCAAAAGCCCCGCCCGCCGGTTGCTACGTCAGCATTCTGGGCGGCTCGCAGGGTCAGACCGCGTGTACTATTAGAACCCAAACGGCGCGGTGTGTTGTGTTGCGTTTCGATGCGGCATCTTAACAAAAAACGCGAGCGTATGCTAGCCATGCATTGTCAGAGGGATAAATCTTCGTGGAAATTCGGCAATTTAGTCCGACAATGGAGTACGTGGTGATGGACAGCGACAACGGCAGCGCACCTCCGACCATCATGGTGGTCGAGGACTTTGAAGATAACCGTTTTATGATGAGGCGCTTGCTGGAAATGAGCGGCTATCGCGTGCTTGAGGCCGTCAACGGCGAGGAGGCCGTCGAATTGGCACACAGAGAGCGGCCGCAACTGATCCTGATGGATTTGAGCCTGCCGCAACTGGACGGGCTGGCCGCCACGCGCCGCATACGCCAGTACCTGGACATGAAAGATGTCCCGATTGTCGCCGTCTCCGCCCACGACACGGCCGATTTTCACGCCGACGCTCTCGCCGCCGGCTGCAACGACTACGTCACCAAGCCCATTGACTTCGACCAGTTGGAGGCGCTCTTAAGCCGCTTACTGCCGAAAAAAAGTGGTCAGTAGTCGGTGGTCAGTTAAAAACAGAACGAGCCAGTTTTTTTGACCACTGACCACCGACCACCGACCACTGTTCCATGTCGCAAAACTTCACCACACTCGTCCGTGAGCACGAGGAATCAATCGTCCGCGCCTGGATGGACGGAATGTATGCGGAGCCGCGCACTGAAACGCCTGCCATCCTTTCTTACGAACAATTAGTGGACCATTTACCGGACACGCTGCAAGAACTCGCGCAGGCTCTGGACGCGGGCGCGACCGACGCGGAAATCAGCGAAGCCACGCGCCGCCTGCGTGCGCACCCGCAAGTCCGCTTCCATCAGGGGGCGCTAATTGATGAAGTGGCACGCGAGTTGATAATTTTTCGCAGTGTCTTTAACGATTTTCTGTGGCGCGAGGGATTTAACGCCACCGGAGGGGATTTAAGGGAATTGCGCGACGCGCTCAGGCGCGCCGACCGCTTCGTGGACGAACTGCTCGCGCAGGTTGTAGTTGTTTACGCCGCCAGTCTTCGCCCGCCAGTTGGAACGCGCACGTCCGTCTGGCCGCCGCCGCGACGCCGCCGCACGGATTTTCCCGAGGACAGGAGGCGATGACGAAGCCGGGCGGAACATTACCGATGCTCAAGAGCGTGCGCGCCAAGCTCCTGCTGCTGCTCGCCGTCCTCTCTCTGCCTCTGCTCGTCGTCAGTTTGATTCAACTGCGCAACTACCGCCGCGACCTGGACGAGCAGGCGGCAGCCACCGCGCGCATCGAGACCAACGCGGCCGCAGGCTCGCTCTTCTCCTGGCTCGAAGACCGCCCGCCTCAAGTCAAACGTTCGGCGGACGTTCCGGCCGAGGACGCGCGGACGCTCTACTCGCGCCTTGAGCGCGACGCGGGCGGGCACGCCGGGACCGCCATCGTCGTCTTCGACGCCGAAGGACAAGCCCTGGTAAATTCTTCGGCCCGAATGCCTGTCCCGTCGTCAATCAATTTATTGGCCCAGCCTGAGCGCTTGCGTTGGAGCGATAACGTGACGCGCATGACGGGCACGAGGCGTGTCGAGCCTTTCGGGTGGAGCGTGGCCGTAGGCGTGCCCGTGGCCGAGGACACGGGCGCGGGCCAGTCCGGGTTCATGCTGACAGCGACGTGGGCGCTCGCGCTCCTCGCCTCCATCCTGCTCGGCGTCTGGGCCGTCGGCCGCTTCACCAAGCCTTTAAGAGAACTGGCCGCGACAGCCTCCACGCTCGGCGGCGGGCAGTTGCAGGAGCGCGCCGTGGTCGAGACAGACGACGAGGTCGGCGGGCTGGCGCAGAGCTTCAACGTCATGGCGTCGCAACTGGAAACCAAGTTCACAGAGTTGCAGACGCAGGGGGCATTCATCGAAGAGGTCTTGGACGGGCTGCCGCTGGGCCTGGCCGTGCTGGACGAGCGGCTGATAGTTCGCAAGGCCAACTCGACCTTCGCGCGCTTCACGGGCCGCGAGGCCGCGACGCTCGCGGGGCGCGGGCTCTACGAGGCGGCCGCCGGCCTCGCAGTCCTGAGCGACATCGTCGAGGACGTGCGCCGCACGCGCAAGCCTTTCGTCACCTACGGCCTCCCCTTAAATCTCGTCGCGCGCGCGGACCAGGAGGGAGGCGAGGCGGAGGCGTTCGGTTTCTGGGACGTGACGATTTGGCCCACAAGCGCGCGCAGCGCAGGCCGCGGCGACCTCATCCTGATTCTCTCGGAAGTCGCCAGGCGCGTCCGCGCCGAAAAACTCGCGACCGCAGCCTTCGCCTCCGAGCGGACGCGCGCCGCAGAGCTTGAGAGCATCATCAACCAGATGAACGAGGGCGTCGTCATCATCAACCGGCAGGGGCGCTACCGCGTCAACCCGGCCGGCGCACAGATTATAGGGCGCGCGCCCGCGGAGTTTCGCGACGGGGCCGAGGCGCTTATCGCGGACATGAAGTTCAGAGACCTCGCGGGTCGCGAGCTTGCGGCCGAAGACCACCCGCTCTGGCGCGCGCTCGAACGCCGCCAGCACCTTTCGGGCGAGCAGCTTGAAATCGTCCAGGCGGACGGCTCGCCACGCGTCGTCGCCATCTCTGCCACGCCGCTGACGGGCGAGGACGGCAAGCCGGAGGGCGCGGTCGCGGTCTTCCGCGACATCACCGAAGAGGTCAAACATCACAACGAGCTGGTCGCGGCTTACGACCGGCTGCGCGAGCACGACCGATTGAAGTCCGCCTTCGTCTCCAACATCTCGCACGAGTTGCGCACGCCCCTGAACGTCATCATCGGGCTGTGCCAATTACTCGCGCGCGACCGTAGCCTGCCGCTCGCTCCCTTGCAGAACGAGGCCGTCACGCGCATGGAGCGCAACGCGCGCTCGCTGCTCGAACTGGTCAACGACCTGCTCGACTACTCGCGGCTCGAAGCGGGGCGCGCCGCGCTACACCTGGAACAGGTGGAGGTCGGCGAAGTGATACAGGGAATCGTGAAGGACTACGCGCGCGAGTCGGAAGAGAAGCGTATACAGTTGCGCGCCGAAGTCTCGGACGAACTCGGCCAGGTCTGGACCGACAGGCACAAGCTGGAGCAGGTACTCTCGAATTTGATGGGCAACGCCGTCAAGTTCACGACCGCCGGGAGCGTCACCGTCACGGCCGCCCCGCTCGACGCGGACCGCTGGTCGCTGGAAGTTCGCGACACGGGCATAGGCATTTCGAGCGACGCCCTGACCTACATCTTCGACGAGTTCCGGCAGGTAGACGACCGCCTCGCGCGCTCCTACGGCGGGACGGGCCTCGGCCTCGCCATCACGCGTAAGATCGTCGAGCTGCTCGAAGGCGAAATCACGGTCGAGAGCGAGCCGGAGGCGGGCAGCCGCTTCCACATCATCTGGCCGCGCCGCGTTCGCCAGCGCACGGGGACGGGTTCGCTCGTGGAGAAGACTGTGCCGCCGCCGGGCGAGGCCGTGGAGTTCACGCGCCAACGCACACGCGCCAAAGGAAAGTAAAGCTCAAAAAATCCCGCCGCGGAACATTTCCACAGAGCGAGGGGTCTAAAGGTTTCATACTTCGCGCGCGCGGGTGTATGCTCTGAGGCAAATAAAAA
>DATFCB010000643.1:0-2698 GCA_035253525.1 Pyrinomonadaceae bacterium
AGTCCTGCGGCTCGCGCCCCGGTCGCGACTCGAACGAGAGACGCGCGCTGCGCGAGCCGTGGTGCGCGAGGTCAATCTCGTGGCTCGGGCTGTAGACGTTGCGCACGGGCTCTTTGCCGTCAATCTCGACGCGGCCCGAGACGAGCCCGATCTCCGCGAGGTTGCGCCCCGTGCCGAGCGGGTAGCGGTACGAAACTGTGCCAGACTCGGCCTTCAAGACCTGCGTGTAGGTCAGCTCAAGCTTCTTGTCCGAGTGGGCCGGGATGGGGAAGATGCTCGCCTGGAAGAGGTCTTTGCCCGCGTACTCCAAAAGCCCTGGGTCGCGCTGGCGGCGCACTATCTCGTCGTAAATCCGGCGCGCTTCTTCGCGCGAGCGCACCTCGCCGACCAGTTTACGGTCGCCGTCCCAGATGGCGAACTCGACAATCGAGGCCGTCTCGGGGATGGGGAAGAGGTACGTGCCTTCGAGGATGGCGTTTGTGTCGTTGCGGAATATTTGCTCGACGTGCGTGGTGGCAATCTGCCCGGCAATCTTGGTGTCAATTTTGATGGATTTGACGGGCAGGGCGCGAGGAAGGGTGACGGGGACGGGCGGCGTGGGGCAGCGCCGGCACGGGCCGGGCACGATCACGCCCTGCGCCGAAGCGAGGACGGCCCCTCCCACGAGCAATAAGATAAAGCCGAGGCAGGCAAAAACTTTTCTGTGACGCATAACACTCTCCTTCAGAAGGCTCCAAGATGCGCGGGACGAGCCGGCGCTTTTGCCTGAAGAACGCCCCGGCCTGCTTTTCTTGCATAGTTTATAGCGATCTGGCAATCAAACGCGATCAGGTCAGTACCGCCTGCGGTAGCGGGCGGGTATCTTCAACGCTTGAGACGCGCCCGCTACCGCAGGCGGTACTGATCGGGGAGGTTAACTAAGCTCGCGCAAGCGCTTGTAGCGGAGCGCGACGAAGGTGATGAAGGCGGCGATGACGAGGCCGCCGGCGGCGAGCGTGTGCTGCGGGCCGAAGCGCTCGGCGGCGGCCCCGGCCACGAGGTTGCCGAGGGGCATTGTGCCAATAAACGAGAGGATGAACATGCTCATCACGCGCCCGCGCATCTCGTCCGTCACCAGCTTCTGCAAGAGCGTGTTGATGACCGCCACGCAACTGACAATCGCGAAGCCCATCAGGAAGAGGAAGGCGAGCGAGACCGCGAGCCGCGTCGAGTAGGCGAAGCCGATGACGCACAACGCGAAGCCGAACGAGCCGCACAGCACCGACCAGCCCTTGTGCCTGAAGTCGCCCAGGTAGGCCAGCAGGAGCGCGCCGACGAACGCGCCCGCACCCGAAAGACCCATCAACAAAGCGTTCCCGCTCTCGTCCAGGTGGAAAACGTCGCGCGCGTAGACCGGAATCATCGAGAAGTACGGCGCGCCGAAAAGGCTCGTCATGCCCGAAATCAGAAGCAGCATGAACACGCGACGGCGGCGGCGGACGTAGCGCAAGCCCTCGACCAGATCGCGCCAGACCGCCCGGCTGTCCTTCACCGAATACGCCGGCGCGTTCACCTTCTTTTCGTCGAAGCGCACCATCATGAGCGCGGCGATGACGGCGACGAACGAGATCGCATTGGCGAAGAAGCACCCTGCCAGCCCCAGGACTTTGAGGGCGAGGCCGGCAATGCTCGGCCCCACCACGCGCGAGAATTGAAACTGCGTGGAGTTGAGCGCAATCGCGTTCGCCAAATCCTCGCGCCCGACGAGGTCAATCGTGATCGCCTGGTAGGACGGCCCGGCAATCGCGAAGCAACAGCCCGTGACGAACGAGAGCACCAGAATCATCCAGACGTGAACGACGCCCGTCCAGATCAGTAGGGCGAGGATGAACGCGGAGAGCCCGGCCCCGACTTGCGTGAAGAGCAGGAGCCGCCGGCGGTCAACGAGGTCAGCGAAGACGCCTGCCAGGAGCGTCAACGCGAGCCCCGGCGCGGTGGACATGAAGGCGTCCACGCCGAGCCAGAACGGCGACTTGGTCAGGTCATAGACGAGCCAACTCTGCGCGACCGCCTGCATCCACGTCCCTGTGTTCGAGAGGAACGCGCCGGCCCAGAACAGCCTGAAGTTGCGGTGCGAGAGCGCGCGGAACATCCCGCCCGCTGCCCTGACATTTTCCGCCTGTGCCGCCATGCCTGAATTATAAGCCGTGAGGCCGCCACCTTCGGCCCTCAGAAAAAACGCTTGCCAAGATGCCCTTTTTCACTTCTAATTCGTCCCTGCCCTCTGGTGAACGCGGTCGAAAATACCTAAACGCTCATCACGGTAGCACATCCCGTTCTGCCGTGACGAATTGGTGGAAGGCGTTAAATGATTCGGGAGAAGTTAATCGAAAAAGGCGTCGGCCTCGACAAAGATTTTCGGATGCGCGGCACGGGCGAGGTCTCGCGCCTCGAAGCCCTGAGCGACGCCGTCTTCGGCTTCGCCATCACGCTCCTCGTCGTCTCGCTCGAAGTGCCGCAGACCTTCGACGAGCTGCTGATCGTGATGCGCGGACTCGTCGCCTTCGCCATCAGCTTCGTCCTGCTGTTCGTCATCTGGCTCACGCAGTACAAGTTCTTCCGCCGCTACGGCCTCAACGACAACTTCACCATCTGGGTCAACGCCCTGCTGCTCTTCGTCGTCCTGTTCTACGTCTACCCGCTCAAATTCCTCTGGAAC
>DATFCB010000644.1:0-2123 GCA_035253525.1 Pyrinomonadaceae bacterium
CTCAAGGTTCTGCCAGTGAGTTAAGCACCGAGCTTCTCATTGCGAATCGTCTTGGATATATCAATAATGCTGTTTATCTTGAAACGGTAGCAGAGCTGGACAACGTGGGCCGGATGATTTTTGGCCTTTCCCAAAACCTGAAGCGGAAACTGATTTAACTTATCACTCATCACTTATCACTTATCACCTGGAGTCAAGAATGGCACGCAAGAGCATACTTGTAGTTGACGACGAGAAGTCGCAGCGCGAGATTTTGGAGATGATTCTGTCGGGCGAGGGCTATGACGTAACGACCGCGTCTTCGGGCGAGGCCGCGCTCAAGTTCGCCAAGGACCGCCGCTTCGACCTGGCCCTGACCGATTTGAAGATGACGGGGATGGACGGCATAGAATTATTGCAGCACCTGCTGGCGCAGGACTCCTCCATCATCGTCATCCTGCTGACCGCGCACGGCTCGATAGAGTCCGCGAAGGACGCGCTCCGCCGCGGCGCGTTCGACTACCTGCAAAAGCCTTACGACCGCGACACGCTGCTCGAAACCATCCGGCGCGCGCTCAAGCGACTCGACGCGCTCGACGCCGAGATCATCTCCGCCTCGCACGAGATGGAGGCCGTCAAGAAGATGATTCTGAAGGTCGCGCGCTCGGCCTCGCCCGTCCTGATACGCGGCGAAAGTGGCACAGGCAAGGAGTTGATCGCGCGCTCGATTCACAACCAAAGCCCTCGCGTGGCCGAGATGTTCCAGGCCGTCAATTGCGCGGCGATTAACGAGAACCTGCTCGAATCCGAACTCTTCGGCCACGAGAAAGGCTCTTTCACGGGCGCGCACGCCGAGAAGAAAGGTCTCTTCGAGGTGGCCGACCGCGGCACGCTCTTCCTCGACGAGATTGGCGAACTCGACATAGGGATGCAGGCGAAACTTTTGCGCGCGCTACAGGAGCGCGAGATTCGCCGCGTCGGCGGGACGCGCACGATGAAGGTGGACGTTCGTGTCGTCGCCGCCACGAACCGCGACCTGCGCGCGATGGTCGCCGACGGCAGGTTCCGCGACGACCTTTACTACCGCATCAACGTGCTCTCGGTTGACGTGCCCCCTTTGCGCGAGCGACGCGAAGACATCCCCGTCCTGATTGACTACTTTTTGAAGAAGCACACGCGCAACACGTCGCGGCTGGTGCGCGGGCTGACGCCGGAGACGCGCCGCCTGATGATGGACTACAGTTGGCCCGGCAACGTGCGCCAGTTGGAGTCGGCCATCGAGCGCGCGATCCTGCTCTGCGAGGGCGACCTCATCACCGTCGAGGACTTGCCGCTCGAAGTCCGCCAGGAGGCGAGGCCCGTGACCGAGGGCGCTTTCAAGCTCCCGCCCGAAGGCATCTCGTTCGAGGACGTGGAGCGCAGCCTGATTGTGCAGGCGATGGAGCAGACCGACTACAACATCACCAAGGCCGCCAAGCTCCTCGGCCTGACTTTCCGCACCCTCCAGTACCGCCTCGAAAAGTTCGGCATCAAACGCCCCGACGGGAGAGGCAAGGAAGAGGAGAAGGAAGAAGAGGAGGAGTGACACGGAGACGCGGAGACGCGGCGAGAAAGACAAGCTGCTTTTATCGCCGCGTCTCCGCGTCCCCGCGTCCCCGCATCTCCGTCTGATGAACACGATCTCCATCCTCGGCTTAGCGTTCGGCGCGGCGTGGTCGTCGGGGATAAACGTGTACGCGACCGTGGCGACGCTGGGGCTCTTGCAGCATTTCAAAGTGGCACAGCTTCCCGGCGGCCTTGAAGTCCTGGACAACTGGATAATCATAGGCGTCGCGCTCTTCATGTACGCGGTCGAATTCGTCGCCGACAAGATTCCCGTCGTGGACACTGTGTGGGACGCGGTGCACACGTTCGTGCGCGTCCCGGCGGGCGCGGGCGTCGCGGCGTCCGCGACTTCTGACCTGACCCCGACGGTGCAGGTGCTGGCGCTGCTGCTGGGCGGCGGCCTGGCCCTCTCGACACATGGGACGAAGGCGACCGTGCGCGCCGCCGCGAACACCAGCCCCGAGCCCTTCTCGAACTGGGCGCTCTCGATTCTCGAAGACATCGTCACGGTCGGCGCGGCCGTGCTGGCGGTGTTCAAC
>DATFCB010000645.1:0-2035 GCA_035253525.1 Pyrinomonadaceae bacterium
TCGCCGAGCGCCAGGCTGCGTATGACCGTCATCACCGTCTGCGCCCCTGCGTTGCCGCCCGTGCCAATCAGGAGCGGGATGAAGAAGGAGAGCGCGACGACCTTCGCCAGCTCGCCCTCGAAGTTATGCAGCACGGCGCTCGTCAGTGTCCCCGCGACGAAGAGCAGCAGCAGCCAGCCTATGCGGTTGCGCACGACGCGCGTGATAGGGTTGTCGAAGTAAGGCCGGTCGAGCGCGCCCGGCTCGACCGCGGCCATGCGCAAGAGGTCTTCCGTCTGCTCCTCGACCAGCACGTCAATCACGTCGTCCACGGTCACGAAACCCACGACCTGCCCGTCCTTCTCCAACACAGGCACGGCGAGCAAATTGTACCTCGCGATTTTGTGGGCCACTGCCTCCTGGTCGTCGCCGACGCTCACCGTCACCGGCCTGCGCCGCATCACGTCCTTCAGGGGACGGTCGAACTCCGACATCACCAGATCGCGCAGCGAGACTGAGCCGAGCAGTTGGCCCGTCTCAAGCTCCATCACGTAACATGCGTAAATGGACTCCTTCTCGCGCGCAACCGAGCGTATGTACTTGAGCGCGCCGCCCACCGTCAGCGTTGGGTCGAGGCGGACGAACTCCGTCGTCATGATGCCGCCGGCCGTGTGGTCCGGGTACTGCAACAGGTGTTCAAGCTCCGTGCGCAACTCCGCGCTCAGCTTGGGGACGACCCGGTGGCGCTCATGCTGGTTCATACGCTGGACGATGTCCGTCCGCTCGTCTGCGGAGAGGCCCGCGAGCACCTGCGCAGAGCGCTCTGGCTCCAACTGTTCGAGGATCGCGCTGCGGCGGCGCATGGTCGGCTGATCGAATATCTCCACGGTGCGCGGGACGGGCAGCATGGAGATGACGGTCGCAGCCTCGGCCAGGTTGAGCTGGTTGATTAGTTCGGCCAGGTCCACTGCGGCCAGGTCCGCGACCTCCGCGCCGATGCCGACCATACTCTCGTCGAGCCTGAGGTGTATGCGCTCTAAAAGCTGCTGTAGGTTTTGTGCGGGCAACTCTCTCACCTCCGTTCGCGGGGCGGGCAAGGAAGAAAGCCCGCGCGCTCAGCTTCTGTGAAAACCTTTTTCGATGTCGCGCGTCGCAAGCCGCAGGATGACCGGGCGGCCGTGAGGGCAGGTGGTCGGCGAGGACGTTAGAAGAAGGCGGTCAATCAGCCAGCGCATCTTCTCGGCCGCGAGCGGCGTGTTGATCTTGATGGCGGCGCGGCAGGCGAGCGAGGCCGCGATCTCGTCGCGCAAGGTGGCGCGGGCCGCGCCGCGCTTCTCCGCGTCAACCGTCTCCAGAACTTCCGCGAGCATGTTGCGCGCCTCGCCCGCCGGCAAATCGGCCGGCACGGCGCGGACGGCGACCGTCCGTCCAGACAGGCGCATCAGCCCGAAGCCATAAGTCTCAAGCTCTTCCGCGACCGTGTCGAAGGCGGCGGCCTGCGCGGGCGTGAGGTCGAAGGTCTCGGGCAGTAAAAGGTTCTGCGACTCGGCGGGGCGCGTGGATTCAAGGCGACGGTATTTGTCGAAGAGGATGCGCTCGTGCGCGACGTGCTGGTCAATCAGGAGCAAGCCTTCGTCGTCCGTCGCGATGATGAAACTCTCTTCAAGTTGGCCCAGCGGGCGGATGTTGGTCGAAACCTCTGAGAGCGGCACTTCGCGCACGAGTCCGGCCGCAGAGACGAGCGGCGGGAGTTGACTCTCCGAACGCTGCTCGGGCGGGCGGGGCCGTCTTTCTTCGCTGACGACGGCCACATTCTCCTCGGCGGCCGTAGGGTTGAACGGCGCGACTGTGCCAGTCTCTACGTTACCCGCCGCCGCCTCGCGCGGCGCGGAATGCGCATGCGGCAGGATTGCGTCCAACCCTCCGGCCGTCTCCCTCTTCACCGGAGGCTGCGGCTCCCGCTCGACGCGCTGCGGCGCTTCATCCTCCGGCGGGGCGAAGCCGAACTCTATGCTTCCCTGTCGCGCCGGTGGCACAATTTCGAGCGTGGTGTCCG
>DATFCB010000646.1:0-2491 GCA_035253525.1 Pyrinomonadaceae bacterium
AGACACAGATATCTTCAATCCGTCGTGGGCCACGAGTGCTATTCGGTTAGCCGCCCACTGCTCACTGCTTACTGCTTACTGCTTACTTTTATGACTCTACGCACAGCCATCATCGGCGTCGGGCACCTGGGCCGCCAGCACGCGCGCGTCCACGCCGCCCTGGCCTCCGAAGGGCAAACACAGTTCGTCTCCGTCTGCGATTTGAACGAAGAGACGGCGCGCACGATTGCCAGTGAGCGCGGGACCGAGTGGACGACCACCTGGCACAATTTATTGGGCCGCGTTGACGCCGTCAGCCTCGCCGTCCCGACGGAGGCCCACGCCGAGATAGCCTGCCCGCTCCTCGAAGCGGGCGTCCATGTCCTCGTCGAAAAACCCATTGCGCGCGACCTCGCGGAAGCCGACCGGATGATCGCCGCCAGCGAGAAGGGCGGCGCGCTGTTGCAGGTCGGCCACCTCGAACGCTTCAACCCTGCGCTCGCGGCCCTGCGCCCGCACGTCCGCGGGCCACTTTATTTCGAGATTCACCGCGTCGGCGAGTTCACGGCGCGCTCGCTGGACATTGACGTGGTGCTCGACTTGATGATTCACGACCTGGACATAGTGCAGTGGCTGGTGGGCGAAGACGTGGAGGTGACTGACGTGCGCGCGGTCGGGATTCCGGTCCTGACGAACCGCGTGGACGCGGCCAACGCGCGGCTGGAATTCGCCACGGGCGCGGTCGCCAACATCACCGCCTCGCGCGTCGGGACCGAGAAGATCAGGAAGATGCGCTTCTTTCAGCCGCACGATTACATAGTGGTTGACTACTCGACGCGCTACGCCTCCATCAGCAGCCTGGTGCCGACGGGCGCGCGCCCCGGCGTCAACACGCGCCGCCTTGAGATCGAAGATGTGGAGCCCCTGCGCGCCGAGATCGAATCTTTTCTTCATGCCGCGCTTGCAGGCGCGCCCGCGCCCGTCTCGGGCGCGGACGGTCGCCGCGCACTCGCCCTGGCCCTGCGCGCGCTCGAACGCATACACGAGCACGCCGCGCATCCGGGATTGAGCGCCTTCAGCCGCACGTTCGGCGGGAGCGGCGATTAGCGTTTGGATGTAAAAGGTTGAGAACTGAAGCGGATTTCTCACGCCAAGGCGCAAAGCCGCAAAGAAAGCCCGCAAGGTGAAGAGGCATTCAACCTCTTCGCGGTCTTCTTTGCGCCTTTGCGTCTTGGCGTGAGACGTTTGTCCTGATGCGCGAAGATTCGATTTCATCAATGCTCGCCGAGCGGATTACCGCTGGCGACTTCCCTTCGGCCGTCTACGTCGTGGCCGAGCGCGGGCGCATCCGTTTCGCCGACGCGCTCGGCCACGCAGTCAGGGACACCGAATCACGCCTCGCGACGCTCGACACGATTTACGACCTGGCCTCGCTGACGAAGCCTTTAGTCACTGCCCTGCTCTGCGCGTCGCTCATAGAGCGCGGCGAACTGGGCCTGGACGACCGCGCGGCGCGTTACCTTCCAGAGTTTGCTACGGACGACAAGCGCGCCATCACTCTTCGCCAACTCCTGACGCACGCGGCGGGGCTCGCGGGCTGGCGTCCGCTCTACCTGCTCGCGGGCGGAGACAGGGAGCGCGTCCTTCAGGCCATCGCCCGCGAGCCGCTCGAATCCGCGCCCGGCACTCGCGTCGTCTACAGCGACCTCGGCTACATCGCGCTCGGGCTGATGCTCGAAAAATTGTACGCCGCGACACTCGCCGAAATCGCACGCCGCGAAATCTTCGAGCCCCTGGGCCTCAAGCGCACCTTCTTCAACCCCGACCGGACTTTCATCACCGAGATAGCCGCCTGCGAACTGGGCAACGCTTACGAGCGCGAGACGTGCGCGGGGCAGGAGGCCGCAGGCTACAGTTGGCGCGAGAGCCTGATCTGGGGCGAGGTCCACGACGCCAACGCGCACTTTTTAGGCGGCGCGGCGGGCCACGCCGGGCTCTTCTCGACCGCCGAGGAGACGCTTCGTCTTGGCACACAATTTCTGGCGACTGGCACAGAACTTCTCAAGCCCGAGACCTGCGTCCTCTTTCGCACTGACATGACAAAAGGGCTGGAGGAGCCGCGCTCAATCGGCTGGCAGTTAGCGTCCATGCCCAACTCGACCGCGAGCACGAGCCTCCCGCCCGACAGCTTCGGCCACCTGGGTTTTACGGGCACTAGCTGCTGGAACGACCCCGCGCACGAGCGCACCTTCATTCTCCTGACCAACCGCACGCACGCGCGCCCGCTCCCCTTCGTCAACATCAACAGCACGCGCCGCGCATTTCACACGCTGGCCGTCGAAGCGTTGGACGAGAGAGCAACAGGTAAAAGGTAAAAGGCAAAATGGCGAGCCCGGCTGTCTTCGCCGCCATAATAGCTCAACCCCTTTGCGGCTTTGCGGCTTGGCGTGAGTGGTTTTGGTTTTCTCTCGCTGGAGGCGCTAAGACGCAAAGGGGTTGAGCAGGAGTTTGA
>DATFCB010000647.1:0-4280 GCA_035253525.1 Pyrinomonadaceae bacterium
CCTGAAGGCGCTCGGGTTGAAATGAAAGGGGCTGCCGGGGCTCGGTGTGTGACCCTCCTTATTACTGTTTTCAGTTGAGAGCGACGATTTCACGCAAAGGCGCAAAGGCGCGAAGAAAACGATTAAGCTTTTCTTCGCGCCTTTGCGCCTTTGCGTGAGACTTCTATGCTGAATTTACGTTAATTCACTATCAGCACGTTGTATTGTGCGCCATCGAAGTTGCTCGGGTCGGCGTCGCCCCCTCTGATAAGCCAGCGCCCGGCCGGGCAGGTGCCGAAGGCCGCTGCCCCCGTATAAACGATGAAGTAGTTCTGGTTCGCGTCACTGTTGGTCGCGGTTATCCCGACAATGGCGGTGACGAAGATCTTCGCATTCGGATTCCCGTTGATGGAGGCGTGGTTGAGCGGGCTGAATTCGGTGGTTAACCCGGCCGGGCCGCAGTTGGTCGCGGCCGTCCTCGTGTGCCTGAAGGCAGTGACCCCGCCCCCGCCGCCTGCGGGAGTCTGCCACGTCAGGTTGCCGGCGTTGTAAGTCAGCACCTGCCCGGTCGTCGGCGACGGCGACGTGGTGTCCAACTCTGACACGCCCACCGAGTCGGCGGCCAGATGGGCCGCAGTAACTCCGTTCGGAGCGATGCCCAGGGGCGAGCCGGCCGTGCCCAACCCCGTCAGCGTCGTGTTGTGCTGGACGGCGGTCAAGGCGGCCGTGGTCTGAAGCGAGGTGTCCGGGAACACGATGCCCTTGCCCGCTGTCGCAATCTGAATGTCGCCGCCCGTCACGGTCAGCTTCGACTTGGGGGTGCTGGTCCCGATGCCTACGTTGCCCACACCGCTCGGCCCGATTAGGACGTTGCCGTTCACGCCAGCCGTCCCCGCCCCTCCGCCGGTCGAGCCTGCTTGCAAGACTATGTTCCCGCCTGCGCCTCGCTTGTTGCCCGCCGGAGCATCACCGCCGTTGCCTGCCGCCAGAGAGATGCTCGCCCCTGCTCCGGCAGTCTGCACCCCGGCTGCCGCACCTGTCGTGTTGCCGCCCTTCCCGCCTGTGGTCTGCAACAGGAGCGAGGCAATCGCGCCGTTTCCAGGTAACGCGGCAGGCTGGTCCGCATTAACCTGCAAGGTGGCTGAAGGCGATGTGTCGTTGACGCCAATCCTGCCCGAGGCCTCAGCCATGATGGAATTGGCGATGGCGTTCGCGCCCGTGAACTTCGCTATCCTGCCGTTAGTGCCATCGCCGCTGATTGGCCCGAAGGCGGTCGGTGTCGGGCCGCTGTCGTCGGCCGCCGCGCTGCTGACCTTAATCTGCTCGATTCGCTTGCGGCGATTGCCCGCGGCGTCCATGACCGTGATAGTGGCTAAGTAGACGCCGTCCGCGACGCGCTTGCCCGCGGCCGTCTGCATCTTCCACTCGATTGACTGGCCCACGACCGCGCCGCTGTCGAAGATCAATTCGCCCGAGGGCGCGAAGACTTCGACTCTCATCTCCGCGAGCCGCCCGTCGGACGAGAACGCAACTCGCCCCTCGTCGGAGGCGACCTCGATTGCAGGGGATTGAGCGCGCGCGCCCGCCGTCAACGCGAAGAGACAGAGGGCGAGAGCGAAGGGGAAACGCTTCGGGAAAGTCATGACAGAAACTCCTATAGGGTGCTGAGACGAAATCTTCCAGGGAGACTGTACGCGCGGCCTGCGGCCGAGCCGCCTGACGAGGGAAATAGACGAGGAATTGACGACGGAGAAGATATGCTAATTGCCGCGGCCGGTCAACAGTCATGGACCAAGAATAACGGCCTGGCTCCGTGCGCCCCGGAGAACCCCGGCCGGGTGTTGCTTTCACCGTGAAACGTGGACATAATTCCGGTCATGCGAATCTTTCTTTTTTCCCTGATGCTGACCGTCGCCTTAATACTCTCGGCCGCGTGCGGCTCGTCAGAACAACCTAAAACTTCCGCGAGCAACACCGCACCCGCACAGTCTTCAAACGTCCGTCCCACTACTGCCCAACCCGCGAGCGACGGCGGCCCGCCCGTCGTGACCTCGCACGGGGCTCCGCCGCCCGCGCCTTCCGGCGCAGCAGGCTCCGGCGGCGGCGCGTCAGGCACGGACACCGCCGCGCTCGACGCGAAAATCGAGCAGGCGGAGGCCAAAGCGAAGGCAGCGGGCGCGAGCAAGACGGACAAGCAGGCGGCTGCGGCGGCCTATCTGGAGCGCGCCAACGTCTTCTACACGGCGGGCAATCCGAGCCTCTACAAGTTTGCGCTCCGCGATTTCCGGCGCACACTCAAATACGACCCGGCGAACGAAGAGGCGCGCGCCAGGAAGCAGCAGATCGAAGACATTTACAAGTCAATGGGGCGGCCCGTCCCCGAACTCGGGAACGAACCCTGAAAACAAAAGATAAATCTCAGTCCGACTCCGCTCAACCAAAGAGGTCAGCCATGCGTCCCTCCATTCTTCGCACACTCGTTGTTCTCTGTCTCTCATTCGCGCTCGTCGCGGGCAACACCGTCGCCGCCCGCCCGGCGCGGCAACAGCAGCAGGGCGGCGCGCCGCAACTGCCCTGGGTGAAGGAATCAATGACTAAACTCGAAACCGAATTGGTCGCCAAACACGGCGAGGGCGTGCGCGCGCGCTTGCAGCGCGGGCTCAAACAGGTGGCGAGCTTCTGGCGCGCGGAGGACGGCGACGCCACGGTCTTCGAGGAGTTCGTGCGGACGAACTTCGCCGGCGACCAGCAGACGCTCGACACCATGTTCGCACGCTTCCAGCACAACCTTGAGATGGTGGACGGCCATATGCTTGAGATCGGGCGCGAGTTTCGCCAGCAGTCGGATTTAGACCTCGGCCCGATTCTTCCCTTCGACGAAATGTTCGCGGGCTACGACCCTTCGGCGCACGTGACGGACGATTTCTTCCAGAACAAGATAGCCTTCGTCGTGCTGCTCAACTTCCCTTTGACCACGCTCGAACAGCGGCTCAAGGAGGGCGAGAACTGGTCGCGCCGCCAGTGGGCCGAGGCGCGTCTGGCCCAAAGGTTCTCGAAACGCATCCCGGCCGAAGTCAACCTCGCCGTCGCGCAGGCGTCCTCTGAGGCCGACCGCTACATCGCCGAGTATAACGTCTGGATGCACCACGTGCTGGACGAGAAGGGCGCGCGCCTCTTCCCCGCGAAGATGCGTCTGCTCTCGCACTGGAACCTGCGCGACCAGATCAAGGCCGACTACAGTGACGCGCAGAACGGGCTCGCCAAGCAGCGCGTCATGCAGCAGGTGATGGAGCGCATCGTCACGCAGACCATCCCCGAAGTGGTGGTTGATAATCCGGGCGTGGACTGGAACCCCTTCACGAACGAGGTCAAGCCGGCGGCCGTCAGGGACTCTGACGAGGCACAGGGCGACGGCGCGAACAAAAAGCCTGTGACGAACGCGCCCGAGCCGAACACGCGCTATGCGAAACTGCTTTTGACCTTCCAGGCTTCGAGAAAGGTTGACCCGTACTCGCCGACCGCGCCGACCTTAATCGCGCGCCGCTTCGACGAGAACAGAGAGATTCCAGAGGCGCGCGTCAAACAGATGTTCGAGCAGGTGCTCTCTTCGCCACACGTCCCCGAAGTCGCCCGCGTCATAGAGAAGCGCCTGGGCAGGCCCTTGGAGCCCTTCGACATCTGGTACAACGGCTTTCGCCCGCGCGGCGCGTACTCAGAGACGCAACTGGACGAAATAGTCTCGAAGCGCTACCCGACCGCCGACGCTTACAAGAAAGACATCCCCGTTCTGCTCGGGCAACTGGGCTTCACGAAGGAGCGCGCCGAATACCTGGCGAACAACATCGTCGTGGACCCTGCGCGCGGCTCGGGGCACGCCCTGGGCGCGAGCATGCGCCAGGCGAAGGCGCACCTGAGAACGCGCGTCGGCAAGAGCGGAATGGACTACAAGGGCTTCAACATCGCCGTCCACGAAATGGGCCACAACGTCGAGCAGACTTTCTCGCTCAACGATATCGACTACTACACGCTCCAGGGCGTGCCGAACACAGCCTTCACGGAGGCGCTCGCCTTCGTCTTCCAGGGTCACGACCTGGAACTACTCGGCCTCGCCAAGGAGGACGCCAAGAGCAAGGCACTGAAGACGCTCGACGACTTCTGGGGCGCTTACGAGATTGCGGGCGTGGCGCTCGTGGACATGGCCGTCTGGCACTGGATGTACGACCACCCGAACGCCACGCCCGCCGAACTGAAGGAGGCGACGCTCGGGATTGCCAAGGACATCTGGAACAAGTATTACGCGC
>DATFCB010000648.1:0-9902 GCA_035253525.1 Pyrinomonadaceae bacterium
GCCTTCGAGCGACGTGCTGCCGCGGCCCTCGAAGCTGGCGCGCGTGAACTGTAGGCGCGCCATCGTCGTGACGCCGTCGCCCAGGCGGCCCGCAGCGCCGACGCCGACGAGCTGGCCCGAGCCCATGCGGTCGCGGAACTCGTAGCGCGCGTTGGCGCGGAAGTCCGCGGTCGGCTGCCAGCCGAAGCCCACGGTCGCGCTATTGAAACTCTCGCCCGCGCCCGCCAGGTGGAAGCCGCGCTCGAAGCCGAGTTCGAGCGAGAACTCTTTGTTGATGGGCAGGCGATTTTGCAGGCCGATGACGGCGAAGCTGTCCGTGCCGTTAATCCCGTTCTCAAGCTGGTAGCGCCCCGTCACGTTCGTGTACTTGCCGAAGCGCGACTCGACGCCGACGGCCGTCTCGCGCCGCGCGCCCGTGAAGGCGAAGCCCGTCTGCGCCACGTCGCCGATGGGGCGAATCGCGGCCGAGGCCAGGCGCTGCGTGAGGAAGAACTTGGTCGTGTTGTTGTACTGGTAGGTCGCGGCCAGCGTCGTCTGGTTCGGGTAGGTCGGGTCGGCCTCGCCCAGATTCTGCTCGCGCTTGACGGAGACTTCGAGCTTGTCCGTGACCTTCATCTCGACCCCGGCGGTCACGAGTTGCGAGTCAACGTTGCGCGCGGAGTCTGCGTCCGTGAAGCTGCGGCGGTCGTAGCCCAGGTGGAAGCGCAGGCGCTCGCCGACAATCTGGTCCCAGCCGGCTGAGATGGTGTTGCGCGAGTTGTCCACGTTGGCCGTGAGGTTGCGCTCGTTCATAAAGCCCAGCTTGAAACTGGAGCGCGCGAACGGCTTGAGCTGGACGTTCACCTCACTGCGGCGCGAGCCCGGCGTCGTGGTCGCGCCGAACGGGTTGAAGAAGCCGGGCGAGGCGTAAGAGTGGCGCGCTGAGAGCGTCATCTCGTAAAGGTCAATCGGCTGGGTCAGCTCGAACTGGTAAGCGTCGCCGTCGTGTCCGTCAGCGGCGAGCGAGAAGGCGCTCGTGCCCGCCCCGCCGTATTCGCCCTGGCTGCGCGCGTAGGCGAATGAGAGCGTGCCGCGATTCGGCAAGGTCTTCTGGCCGTCGAGGCCCGCGAGCAGGAAGTTGCCGAAGTCCGCGTCGCGCTGCATGACGGCCGAGAGGCCGAGGCGCAGGCCGAGCCCCTCGAAGTTCTTCCGCGCGCGGCCCGTGTAGACGGAGGTCGCGAAGCCTTCGGCGCGATGCTCGTAGGTCACGACTATCTGCACGAGATTGAGCGCGTAGTCGAACGTCGAGATGTAGCGCATCAGGAACAGCTCGCCGGTCGCGGGGTTCAAGTTGTAGTCGAGCGAGCGGACGAGCGTTTCGCGGCTGAGAATAATCTCCGGGTTGCGGCGGTCGCGCACTTCGAGCGTGACGGTCTCGGAGCCGGGAAGCAACTCGGCGTGGTTGAGGCGCAGGAGACTCAAAGAACCCGCCGGGAACACGTCGCGCGCGAACGCTGTGTCGGGGCGCGCGCCGGTCAAGGTCAGGAAATCGCCGTCGGAATTTTCGAGGTGGACTTTGACGCCCGTCAGCTTGCGGCCGTAGCCCGCGAGCGGCACGTCCGTCATGTCCGCCTCGTGGTCGCCGAACATCACGTAGTTGCGCCCGCGATCAATGCGCGCGTAGAGCTTCGAGTTCGACTGAGCGGCCTCGTAACGCGTGGAGGAGTCGCCGAAGAGCGGGTAGACGCGGTCGAGCGGGTCTAACTGGAAGATGCGGTCGCGGCCGGCGGTGCGGTTAATCGGGCGCTGGCTGTCGTAAGCGAGCGTCAACATATTGTCGCCGAACAATCGCCCGTTGTAGAAGAAGCTCAGACGGCTGCGCACGTTCCCCTCTTCGCCGCGCATGGAGACTTCCGGCACGGCCTTGCCGACGGTCACTTCCGCCAGGCCCACCATAATCGTCGGCCGCAGCTCGGGCGTGATGCGTACCGACGAGCGCGCTTCGGATTGGCCCACGATGGCGTGAAGCTGTGCGTCGCCGGGAGCGCCGGAGCCGACGAGCTTCAAGACGGCTTCGCCGCCTTCGAGCTGTACGACCTGGCTCTGCGTCTGGACGTTTTCTTCGGGGGAGGCGTCTCTTGATTGATCGTCGCGCGGCTTGTCGTTCTTCGCTGTGCCCTCGCGCAAGAGATGCCCCGCAGAAGTCTCCACCGCCACCTGGTCGTCGAGCGCGGGGTTGTTCCACTCGTCCAGCGCGCGCACGCGCACGAGGACTGCGGCACGGCCGCCCGCCTGTAGCTCTTTCGCCTCTGGCACAATTTCGAGCCGCTTGACCGGGCCGCGACCCATGACCGTTATCTCTTCAGACTGGCGCTGAACGCCTTCGGGGCTGAGAGCAATCGCGCGGACGCGGTTCGGGCCGGGCTTGAGGCTCAGGCCGACGAAGGTGAAGGTCGAGACGTTGTTTTTCTGGTCGAGGCGGCTGACGGCTATGTTCTGTGCGGAAATCGCGGAGCCGTTGACTTCGAGCTTGACGGTCCAGTTGAGCGCGACGCGCGCTTCCACCTGCATCGCGGGCGACATGACGACCGCGTCCGCCTTCGGTGACAGGATGCGGACCTCGCCGGGCGCGACCGGCTCAAGCGTCTCGGTCGTCGTCAATTCATACTTGCCCTCGGCGGTCGGCTCGGCGGCCTCTGTCAAACCTCCCGAGGCGAGAGCTTCGGCGCTCGTGCCCGCAGGCGTTTGATAGTTCGCCTTGACGTTACCTTTCGCGTCCGTCTTCGCGGCGTCAGTAGCTTTACGCTCTTCCGGTTTGTCGGACTCTTTCACGCGAGACGCTGCGGACGGCCTGATCCCTCCGTCCGTTCTGACGAGCGCGAAGTTCTGGCGGAGCAGGGAGCCGCCGCCGAGCGGCGTGCGTAAGAGCCGTGTCCAACTGCGACCGGCGATTGTGCCGCCGTCCGTTAAAGCATAGCCTGCGGGGATGCTGACAGGGTCGAGCGAGATGACCTGCGGCCCGTCGCCGAGGGAAGGGAAGTTGTAAAGCCCCTGCGAGTCTGTGACGACGGACTGGCCCGAATTGAGGTAGAGGCGCACGCCCGCCAGCGGCTCGTCCTCGTCGTCGAACTTGCCGTTGCGGTTCGCGTCTTCGTAGACGCGGCCCAAAAGTATCTGCCGCGTGGAGAACGCGCCGCCGCCGACCTGGACCGCAGCCGTCGCAGGCATCGTCTCCGTGCGCTCGCCCGAGAGGAAGAGGCCAGAGGCGGCCGCGCGGTTTTCCTGGCGGCCTTCGTGCGCGTTCGCGCCGACGCGTACGCGATAGAGGATTCGTGCGACGGTGCCCGGCGCGAGTTCGCCCAAACGGAAAGTCAACTCTAGCCCGCGCACCTCAGGCTCGATTGCGACGGCCTGGGCGGAGCCCAGAGTCAGGCGCGCGGTCCCTTCGGCGTAGTGGAAAGATTCGGGCAACTGGTCGCGGACCATTACGTCGCGCACGGGCGAGGCCGTCGGGTTGTTGACCTCGACGCGGTAGGTGAGCGCATCGCCGATCTCCGCGCGCGGCTTGTCAACGTTCTTGTTAATCTCAAGCCCGCGCTGCTCGAACATGGGGATGTTGAGCGCGACCGCCGCGATGTTGTTAATCAGGATGTCTTCGTTGACCAGCTCGAAGCCGCCGGGCTGCGCCAGGGGCTGACCGTCGAGCGCGCGCACGGACATCACGAAGAGGCCGGACTCTGTGGGGCGCACGGAGAGTTCCAGCATGCGCGTGATGTAGCCGTCAGCCCTGACCTTCATGAAGTAGCGTGCGGGCGTGGTGAGCGTGCCCAGTTGGTCGGGCCTGAGCGCGAAGCTGAAGTGGCCCTGCCCGTCCGCCGGGTAGGGGTTGACGTTCTCTGTGTTCGGGGCGAAGCCGAGGCCGGCGGGAATCTGTAAAGGGTTCGTGCCGTCCTGGTCCTGAAGAATCGCGACGCTCGCGCCCGGAATGGGCGAGGCGGCCCCGCCGCGGCCCGAGAAGACGACGCCGAAAGGATCAATGACGACGACGGCCGTCGTGCTCGCCGTCGGCAAGAGGTTCTGGCCCGTGATGACCGCGCTGTTGATGACGCCGACGCCCGCGGGCGCGTTGCCCGTCAGCCGCGCCTTGAAAGAGATGCGCACGATCTGGTCCGGCGCGACCTCGCTCAAGCGAATCTCAAGGCGGCGGTTGTCGTTGCGCATCTGGCCTTCGTCGGCGTCCGGCGCGTCCGTCAGGGGTCGCTCTTCAATGCGCAGCGAGTCGGCGACGTAGCTGATCTCGGCGGGCAGGTCGTCAGAGACGAGCACGTCGCGCGCGGTCACGTCGCCGCTGTTGCGGAAGCGAATCGTGTAGGTGAACTGTGTGCCGGGGCTGACGATTGCCTGCGGGTTGTCGTTGACGAGCTTCGTCGGCGGGAGGCTTGAGTCGTCGGGCGAGGTGACGCGCGGGCCTGCGCCGACGGCGTTGATAATCGCGCCCTCGTCCTCGCCACGGCCGTTGACGGCGTTGACGACGTTCGAGCGCGCGCCGAGCCGTATGGTCAGGCTGCTGTGCGGGGTCGCGTCGTTGGTTTCAAGGACGACCAGGACGTTCAGACAGGAGCCGGGCTGGACGCGCGGCGAGAGCGACGTGTTGATGTTGATGACTGAATCAGCCGCAGTGACGGTCCCGCTCGCGTCCACGTCGAAGTAGAGGTGCGTGATGTGCGCGGGCTCGTTGACCTCGGCGCGCGTGATCGTGTAGAGGTCGGGCGTATTGCCGAGGTTGCAGACGCGGAAGACGCGCGTCAGGGTTTCGCGCGGGCCGATGCTCGCCGAGGGGGCAGACTCGTCCGGCGTGACCTTGAGCGACGAGACGGATTTGACCGTGACGAAGATGGTGGACGAGACGGTCGAGAAGCTGGCCCCGTCTGCGTCGTCATAAGTCGCCTCGGCGCGGTTGGTGATGACGGCCCCGGCCGAGCCCTCGTTGTTGTCATCAAACGCGCGCGCCGCCGCAACTCCTGCCACCCACGCGAAGGCGAGTGCGGCGAGAATTGCGGCGGCGGCGATCCTGTGAAGGGAACGGGACATAACAGCAGGGCTGAGGGTCAGCGTCCGGGAACAAGAAAGTGGGAGTTGAATCCAGAATAGGTGAGGCTGAAACCTCTTCTACTTTTCTTCTGAATCCTGACTTCTTCCTTTCGGTTCGCGGCCCGGTCGGCTTTCGGCGATGAGCGGGGCACTTGCCCACCGTCGAAGGCCGACCGCGCCGCGTCCGTTCGTTAAGGGGCGCTAGTTAATCTGGCGCTTGAAAGTGAACGTGCCAGACTGTTGCGCCGCGAGCGAGGCGATGGTGTCCTTGAGGAAGTTGGTCGCGGCCGTGACTGCGCCGTTCGTACTTCCGTCAACGATTGTTCCGCCGTTGCTGTCGGCCGGGTTGTTGCCCGCCGGCGGCCCCAGCACCATCGTCGTGTAGGTGGCCCAGTTGTTGGTGCCGGCGGTGCCGTCCTCGCTGATGACGATGTTGGTCGCCGTCAGCGTGACGTTGCCGACGCCGCTGCCCGCCTGCGCGCTCGACACGTTCTGATAGGTGATCGTGTAAGTGATCACCGCACCGGGGACCGCGTCGGTCGCGCCGCCGACGCCCGTCGAGTTGCTGACGGTCGCGGCCTTGGTCAAGCGGATGAAGCCCGTGTAAACGCGGTCAATCGTCTCGTTCCACTGGGTGTTGGTGTTGCCGGAGGTGGCGCGCAGCACCGTGTCGTAGCCGGTCAGGACGGTCTTGCCCGAGGGCAGCGTGACTTCGACCTGATAGTCGGCCGTGGACCCGTAGTTGATCGCCAGCGTCGGAATCGGGCTGCCGGTGGCGACGCCGTTGTTGACGACGGTCGTCTGGACGGCGTTGACCGTGACCTTGACGGTCGCGCCGGCCGGGAACGACTGCACGCTCAGCGTGTAGATGTCGTTGGCGTTGCCCGAGTTCTGTATCGTGTTCGTGAAGGTGACGACGCCGAGCGCGGTGGTGTTGCCACCGGGCGCGACACCGGCCAGTCCGGTCGAGACGCTCTTGTTGGTGAAATCGTCGTTGTTCGTGTTGTTGATTGCACCGGGAGCGCCCTGCGGGCCGTTCAGCACGTTGCCGAGGATTTGGAGCAGCGTCGTCCTGAGCGGCGACGTGGCCGTAATCTGCGAACTGACAGTGTTGTTCGCGTAGGCGTTACCCTGATTCGTGATCGGGTTGGTCGCATCCGTGGTCGTGATGGTCACGTCCATATTGAGGTTGGCGCTGCATGCGCCGTTGGCGAGCGACGCGCCGACGTTGAAGGCGACGCGCTTCGTGTTGGCCGGAGGCACGGCGACCCACGTCGCGGTCGTGATGGGGTTGTCGGTAACGGGCGAGGCAGAGTAGAGCGTGCCCGCCGGGAAGACCTGTGGCAACTTGAGCGTTGTGCCCGCGGGGACGGGCGCGAAGACGAAGACGCCCGTCTGCGAACCGGCCGGCGCGTTCGCCAACGTCACCGACGAGGCTGCGCGCGCGCCCGTGTTGCAGAGCTGCCAGACGTAAGTGATGTCGGAAGCCAGCGGCACGGGGCCGGCCGGAGCCGTCAGCGAGAGCGACAACTGAGCGTCGTTCTCGACCGTGGCGCTGCGGTCGCCGCGAGCCTCGCGCCGCCCGTTGACGGACGCGTTCGACTCCGTGCGGACCTCGTTCGCGACGGTCGCGTCGACGGGTTCGTTGTCGTAAGGCGCGGCGTCGTTGGCGTCGCCGAGGCGGACGTTGATGATGCTGCCCGCGGGGGCGGCCGCGTTGACGTTGACCGTGACGACTACGCTGCGCGACTGGTTCTGCGTGAAGCTGACGAGGTCGGCGACGCCGTCGTTGATGTCAACGTCCACGCCGGCCTGATAACCGGGGGTGCCGTTCATCTCGACGTAGGCGCTGGCTACGGTCGCCATGCCGCTCGCGATCTGGACGCTCGCGCCTCCTGCGAGGAAGCGCACCTGGTCCGTGAAGTTGCCTGTGTTGGTGACGGTGAAGGTGAAGCTCGCACCGTTCTGTCCGGGGACGACAGTCGGGTCGCTCGAACCGTTGGTCACGTCGGGCGTGATCGTCAGGCCCGAAACTTTCGAGACGGTGACGGTGACTGTGTTGGAGGTGGCGTTGTAATTGCCGCCGCTGCCGTCACCGTAGGTCGCCGTGGCGGTGTTTTGAATCTGCGTGTCGGCCGGCGTCTGCGCCAGTGCCTGCGTGTAGACGGCGCAAGAGATTGCCAGGACGGCGATCAGGCGGGCCAGCGCGAAAAAGAGGGTCGCGCTTTGCGGGCGCGTCTTAACTATCGTTTTCATTTCGTTCCTCATGATGAAAAAGGTAGGCAGGGACAGGCAGGAGATTTGACGGGCGGCGGCTCGTATCAGCCATCAGAGAGAGCGCGCTTCGTGAGTGTCCGGCCCAAGAACCTTGACGACGTTCCGGCGCGCTTACTTGACGCGCACCTTGTAAGAAGCCTGTAGCTTGCCGCCATCAGCCGCGAGCGGGTCGGCCCACTCGTAGCGAAGCTGCGTGTACATGGAGACGGGGGCGGGGACTTGCTTGACCGTGCCGTCCGCCTGGCGCTCTTCGATGGTCGGCTCGGCCGAGAAGGTCTTGCCGTTGTCAATGCTGTAAGAGACGCTGGCCGTACCGTCGGCAGTCGTCGAGCCTGCGACGAGCACGGTGCCCTTCGGAATCTGGCCCACGGCCTTGTAGTTGTGCGCGGGCGCGTTGCCGTCGTTCTCCGAGATGATCGTCCAGTCGAGGACTTCACCGGGGTTGACGCTCTGTGCCTTCTCCAAAGGCAGGCGCTCGTCGCCGCGGGCAACCGCGCCGGAAAGGCTCACCTTGACTTCGGGGCGGCCGCGCTCACTGGTGCGCAGTTGTCTTTGCGCGATGGCGGCCGCGCCGCCCAGGACTATCAGGCAGAGGGCGGCCAGGGGGAGCGCGCGAAGATTGTTCTTAAACTTTGTCATCGTCTTCTCCTTAAAGATGTCCCCGATTGAGACGGGGCGAATAGGTGCCGGGTCGGGGCGTTAGCTGATTGTCGGAGCCGTCTGCGTGTGGCGCAGGCCGCGCACTTCGAGCGCGCGGGCGACGGCATACATGAAAGTTTCGACCGAGACGGGGCGCGGGAGGATAGCGGCGAGGCGCGAGTGCGCGGGCGTGCGCATGATCTCTGAGGGGCGCTTGTGCAGGCCGATAATCGGTACGTGCGGCGCGAGTTCCTTGACGGCCTCTGTGGCGCGCGCGCCGCCGAAGCCCGGCATGTCCAGCCCGAAGACGACGAGGTCGAAGAGCCCCTCGGCGGCCTCGCGCAGCACGTCCATCGTGTGGCGACACGTCGTGGCCTCGTGCCCCTCGGCGCGCAAAGTCGCGAGCAGTTCCTCAGCCAGGGCCTTGTCGTCATCACAAATCATCACGCGTGCCATCCGCTACCATCCTTCGTTTCCCTGAATCTTTTGGGCCGGAAAAAGACCCGGCCGCGCTCCACACAAAACAACCCGCGTGCCGCGAAGCTCCGCGAAGAGTTAACTGCTGAAATGTTAGAGCTTGGCCGGAAGGGCGGGAGTTGAGAACGGAAGACCGGCCAGCCCGCGCTGACACTGCGGCCGGAAGTTTTGTCAGTGGGGCTGACGTTTTGTCATGGTCGGTAGAGCCCGAAGGGGACGAGCCTTAGAGTACCGTTAATTGTGTAGCGCAGGCTAATCAATCAACTGATTCAGAAATATAATGTCATGCGATAGAGCTGCATCTATAATGAAACTGATTCACTTATAGGAGAGTTAATAATGGAGCACAGAGTTAATAGACCAAGGGTTTTTCTATCTCACTCAACTAAAGACAAAGTATTTATAGAGCGATTGGCTAGTGACTTGCGGCGCTGTCAAATAGAACCGTGGTTAGACACTGATGAGATCAGGGATGGACGACCTTGGTTGAAAATGATATTCGAAGACGGCATCCAGACCTGCGATGCCGTTGTGATCTATTTAACTCAAAGTTCTTTAGAGTCAAAGATGGTCGCGAAAGAAATGGATGCAGCATTGATTGAGCAATTGGCTGATAGCGGTATTTCATTTCTGCCCTATGTAGGTAGTTCTAAACTAAGAATTAAATTGCGTGCGGATATACGCGCTCTTCATTGCAGAGAATGGAATGACGAAAATTATTTGACCATTCTTCCTACCGTAGTTTCTGAAATTTGGCGAGGCTACACAGAGCGAGTAGTTAATTCCGCCATCCTTCAAGAGGAGAACAGAAGATTGAAATTAGAGCTTGAGTTAAAGAAAATTCATGAACAGTATGAAGCCTCGACTTTTACTCCTTCGGAAGAAAAAGAGTTTCATTACTTGCAAACTGTTTTAGACCGGCAGATTGAAATTAATTACAATCTGTATGAAAAGAAAGAAAAAGAGAAAGACTCAGCGGTTATTGGAAAGTATGGTTATAAATTTTCTCTTCTAAGCTCAATAATGATGCTAGTGAGTAAAGGCTATTTTAACTTCGAGCCTTATTCATGGCATGACCTTTTAGAAACACAGTTGAAGCAGAGGGACTTGTTAAGAAGTATTCCTAAAGATCGTGGGCAACTTGGGACAGCACAAATAGAGATATACCCGATTTTGGAGTTGCAAACCTACGGACTGGTGAAACGTTTCGAAAAAGAAATCTATCACGGAAGAACAGAACATAAGTATGAGTTCACTGATAAGATGTATAGGTTCAAGTACTGGCTAGATTATAACGGCCACTCTGTTAAGACAGTCACCTTTGAATCAGCATGCTCAGTAAATGGAGAACCACAAACATCCAGCAACAATTGATCGCTCGGTAGCATCCCTTCATACGATAGGCGGTTGTGGTGTATGAGTATGAGCATGATAAGATT
>DATFCB010000649.1:0-3308 GCA_035253525.1 Pyrinomonadaceae bacterium
CAAAGGGGTTGAGCTTCGCAAAAGTTGTGGCGGCGGCCACCCGTTTGATGTTACTTTGCCGGGCACTACTTTGAGCACGCGCTGGTCCTTTGGACATTCTTAAATCCATCCTTTGCGAGGTCAGAGCTGAAGGTGCGAACCCTTAGAAACCTGCTGACGACACTCTGCCTGTTACTGCTAATGGCTCACGGCGCTCATTCCCAAACTGGCACAGTCGCGGGCTCGGCCGCGAAAGTCCGAAACACCTTGACGGCCGGCTGGCAGTTCCGCGAGGCCAGCAAGGACGCCTGGCACAAGGCGAGCGTCCCCGGCTGCGTCCACACGGACCTCCTCGCCAACAAGCTGATTGAAGACCCGTTCTACCGCGACAACGAACAAAAGCTGCAATGGATCGGCAAGACCGACTGGGAGTACAAGACGACCTTCACGGTCGCGCCAGCCCTGCTCAGGCGGCAGAACGTAGAATTGGTCTTCGAAGGATTAGACACCTACGCGGAGGTTTTTGTTAACGGGAAATCTTTGCTGAACGCGGACAACATGTTCCGCACCTGGCGCGTGGACGTAAAAAGCGCGCTCACGCCCGGCCCGAACACGCTGCTCATTCGCTTCCGCTCGCCCATCAACGAAGTGCTGCCCCTGATGGCGAAGATGAGCTACCAACTCCCTTCGCCCAACGATCAGGGCGAGAAGACGAGCCCGCACACGCGCAAAGCCCCTTACCATTACGGCTGGGACTGGGGGCCGCGCTTCGTCACGAGCGGCGTCTGGAAACCCGTCTATCTCGAAGCCTGGGACGGCGCGCGCATCAACGACCTGCACGTCGCGCAGAAGCAGGTCACGACCTCGGCCGCCAAACTGACCGCCGAGGTCGAAGTCGTCGCGGACGAGGAGATGGACGCAACCGTCGTCGTGAATAATCTGACGAGCAAAGCAATCGCCGCCCAAAGCAAAGTTAAGCTCACGCGCGGTATGAATCGCGTGCCTCTGGACTTCGTGATTCAGCGCCCCTCGCTCTGGTGGCCGAACGGCCTCGGCCGGCAGCCGCTCTACAGCTTCCGCGCGCGGCTGTTGGTCAATGGCAAGTTGAGCGACGAGGCGCGCACGCGCACGGGCTTGCGCTCGCTTGAGCTTCGCCAGCAGCCGGACCAGTGGGGCAAGAGCTTCGAGTTCCGCGTCAACAATGTTCCCGTCTTCGCCAAGGGCGGCAACTGGATTCCGTCCGACAGTTTCCCGACGCGCGTCACGAAAGAGAGGTACAAGCACCTACTCGAATCCGTCCGCGACACCAACATGAACATGCTGAGGGTCTGGGGCGGGGGCATCTACGAGTCGGACGAGTTCTACAAGCTGTGTGACGAGATGGGCCTCCTCGTCTGGCAGGACTTCATGTTCGCCTGCTCGATGTACCCCGGCGACCAGAAGTTCCTCGACAACGTCCGCGCCGAGGCCGTGGACAACGTCAAGCGCCTACGCAACCACCCGAGCCTCGTCATCTGGGCCGGCAACAACGAGGTCGAGACGGCCTGGCAGCACTGGGGCTGGAAACAAAACCTGCCCGCCTCGCTCTGGGACGATTACCTGAAACTCTTCCACGGCGTGCTCAAGGAGGTCACCGCCGAGCTAGACCCCACGCGCCCGTACTGGCCCAGTTCGCCCAGCTCCAACCTCGAAGACGACTCGGACTCGCAGAAGATAGGCGACGTGCACTACTGGGAGGTCTGGCACGCCTCCAAGCCGTTCGAGTTTTACGAGAAACAGTTCCCGCGCTTCATGAGTGAGTACGGCTTCCAGTCGTTCCCGCAGATTGAGACGGTCAGCACCTACACGCTCCCCACGGAGCGCGACATACAGTCGCCCGTCATGCTCGCGCACCAGCGCCACCCGCGCGGCAACCAGTTAATCCGCGAGTACATGCTGCGCGAGTACCCGGAGCCCAAAGACTTCGAGTCGTTCCTCTACGTCAGCCAGGTCTTGCAGGCCGAGGGCATACGCACGGGGGCCGAGCACCTGCGCCGCATCATGCCGCGCAACATGGGCTCGCTCTACTGGCAGATTAACGACTGCTGGCCCGTCGCCTCCTGGTCGAGCATAGACTATTACGGCCGCTGGAAGGCGCTACAGTACTACGCCCGCCGCTTCCACACGGACCTGCTCGTCAGTCCTCACAGGGAGGAAGGCAATCTGGATTTCTACGTCGTCTCCGACCGCACGACGCCCGCGGAGGCCGAGCTGCGCGTCCGGTTGATGGACTTCGACGGCAACTTTCTGAAGAGCGACCAGAGGAGCGTCACCGTCGCCCCGCTCCAGAGCAAGGTTTACCTGAGCTTGCCAGTAGAAACCTGGTTAGAAGGGAGGGACGCGAAGAAAGTCCTGCTCGCTTACGAGCTTTCCGTGGGCGGCAAGGTTGTTTCCGCCAACAACTACTTCTTCGAGCCCTACAAGAACCTGTCTATCCCCGCACCGCAAATTGGCACAGAGGTCGTGCGGACGCGTCGCGGCTTCAGAGTCGCCATGACTTCCGACAAATTCGCGCGCGCCGTTTACTTGTCATTGACGAACGGCGACGGCTTCTTCTCCGACAACTACTTCGACATTCTGCCCGGTCAACAGGTCGAAGTGGAATTTCGCCCGCGCGCGCCCATGACGCTGACCGATTTCCGCAGCCGCCTCAAGGTGCGCTCTATGAAAGATGCCTTCTAAGAAGCAAGAGAGTATTGCGAGCTTTCCTTTGCGCCTTTGCGCCTTGGCGTGAGGAATAATCTCTCGCAAAGGCGCAAAGGCGCAAAGAACCGAGATTACCTTATCGTGCAGAGCGTGCGGGCGGGCGCAGACCTAAAGCCGCGACCGTGCCGGGGTCTGGTTGCCGTGCGCCGTCGCGTTTGACGACGACGCTGAAGCCGCCCGCGTAGTCCCACATGGCCCAGCCTATGTTGTACTTCTCAAGCGTGGTTCGCACATCCTCAAGCCAGCGCAGGCGGTCGGCCTCATGCGCGTAGGCGCGATAGACGCCGAACTCGTTACAGACGAGCGGGACGTTGTGCTTGCGCCCCCAACTGACGGCGAGCGAAATTTCTTTGTCCACACGCGCGGCGTCCCAGCGCTCATCCCCGTAGGCTTTCAGCACCCTGCGCGCCTGCTCGTTCTCGATTGAGGCCAGCACGGCGTTGACCGTCTCAGGGCTCGAAGGGTATGGCACGCCTTTGAGGTGCGGCCAGAAGTCCGCGCCCCAGGTCGCGCCCTGGTGCGTGAAGTTGTGATTCTCGTAGAAGTGAAAATTGTAGATCACGTTTCGGTCCGCGAGCGGCTCA
>DATFCB010000650.1:0-3111 GCA_035253525.1 Pyrinomonadaceae bacterium
TTTGTTCGCAAACTTGCCGTCGGGTCCGCCGCTTTTGATTGCGACGGTGAAATTGGTCCCCCTCGTGCCGAACTCGACCACATAAGGCTTGCCCCAGCGGTCGCGTAAATTTTGGAAGTCCAGACCCGCGCTCTGTAACTCACTCTCGAACGTCTGCGCGTCGCGGACATGATTGCCCGTGCGCTTGTGAAACTGCTCGACGGTGCGGTCGAGTGTTTCGCCGAGCGGGCGGAAGTAAGGCCAGGAGACGCGCGCGGCCGTGAAATCGTCCTCAGTGTCGAAACGCTTGTCGGCCCCCGCGCTCACAATCAACAGCACGTCCTGCTCGCGCTCGACATTGAACGAAGCGCGGAACGGAGTGCCCCACGGGTCGCGCTGCCGGTCGAAGTCCAGCCCCGCGTCCGCGAGCACGCGGCGCAGTGAAGCTTCGTCCCTCGGATACTCCATCCCGGCCGAGTAGCGTGCGGCGAGGGCTTGTTCGGTGGGCCGCACCTGGCGGGCTATCAACTCCGAAAAGACCCTGCGCTGCTCCAGCGAGTAGTAACTGCCGAAGATGAGCGGGCTGTACTCCTCGCCGTTCAGCGCGATCTCCGCCGCCAGCTCCGTGCCTTCGGGAATCGGGCGCGAGAGGTCTAACTTTAAGTACTCGCCTTCGTCGCCGGCGAGTTCGCGGTAGGCTTCACTGAAGCCGTGGCCCGAGCCGAACTCGTTGTCCGTGCGCGAGCGTTCTTCGACGGCCTTGTCGAAGACGACGACGCCGAGCGCGCTCTCCAGGGGGCGGCCGTCCGTGGCGCGGACGCGGAAGTCTGCGTGCGCCTCCTCGCCCGGCTTGTAAGTCGCGCGGTCGAGCCGCACGTCCAGCTTGAGATCGCTTTCACCGGGATAGAGCACGCGGCGCGCGGCAGCGGCCATGTGCTCTCCGATTGCGGCCGTCGGGCCGTAGGCGTAGGCCGTGAGGCGCAGCGCGCCGCCCTTGAACGCCTTGTCGTAAGGCACTACGAGAGACGCGCGACCATTGCGCAGCCGTACGGCGCGCGACTGGACGACGTTCTGACCATGCCACACCTCTACGACCGCCCTCATCTCCGGCTCGCTCGCCGCAAGCGAGATTCTGACAGGCTCGCCCGCGCGGTAGAGCGTCTTATCCGTGTCGAGGCGAAGGACCGGCCGCCCGCTGTGCCAGAACGTATTCGACTGGCGCGCGGTCGCGCCCTTGCCGTCGTGGGCCAGAAACGTGAGCGCGGTCTCGTCGCCGCCTTGCGCCCGCTGCGGCAGCGTCAGGCCATCCACCTTGGCGACGCCGAGGCGATTCGTCCTGATGGTTTTGAGCGGCTGCTCGTAAAAGCCCACGGACGAATTGGTCGGCCCGGCGGCCGCGATGGTTTCGCTGATGGTGACATCGCACGCAGCCGGGGAGCCGTCGGCGTAGTAAGTCAAGAGATAAAATTTCAGTGGGAAGCCTTTGGCCTGTCGCTCCCCGCTTTCGACGACGTAGACGTGTATGGCGCTCTTGGTCAGGCGCAAGTCGAAGCGGCGCTGCTCCGTGCGGTTCGTCGTCGGGTCCGTGAAGTAGGCCGCGTAAGAGAGGTCCTGGTAGCGCCAGTAGTCCGCCCTTTGCAGCTCGGCGTGCGCCCCGGACAAATCCACGTGGGCCAAAAAGACGCCGTGCTCGTCTGTCTCGCCCTCGTATTTGTCGCTTTCGTCCACTTCCCACTTCTGCGCGCGGTAATCCCAGTGGCGCGAAGCCTCGCGCACGACGCGGACGCGCCCGCGCTTGACCGGCTGGCCGAAAAGGTAGTCGGCGCGGACCTCGACGGTCGCGTTCTGCCCCGGAAGATAGTAGGGCAGGTCAGGTTTGACCTGGACCGCGAAGTTGGGAATCTCGTAGCGGCTGACACGGACGATTGCCACGCCCTCGTCGTCGTCCTCGTTCTCGCTGCCCTCCACCTCGACTTTAAGCTTGTAGTCGCCGAGAGGAATGTCGTCGGGAATCGTCCAATCGGCGCTGACGATACCGAAGCGCGAAGACTTCAGCTCCGTCTCGAAGACGGTCTTGTAGTCGGGGTCTGTGATTTCGAGCGTGGCGTCGCGTCCGGGCTGAGCGCGCTTGAGCGAGTCGAAAAGAAGGGCGCGCGCGTGCAGCACCTGGCCGGGTTGATAGAGCGGCTTGTCCGTGCTGACGAAGATTTGCGATGCGCGGTCGAAGTCTATAGCCTCCTCCGCCTGTTCGACCAGCGGCCCGCGCCGCGCGACGAACTCCAGGTGAAAGTGTTCCTGGTTCTCTATCTTCGCCGGGAGGTCGAAGTCGAACTCGGCGTGGCCGTCCGCGTTCGTGACGCCCGCGAGTTGCGCGTCCTGAAGGTCGTCGTCGTCGAAGCGAAGCTTCGCCTCGATGCTCACGCCCTTGACCGGGCGCATCGTAACCGGGTGGGTCGTGAAGACCTGCGCGCGGTAGCGCGTGCCGGCGCTCCCGTGCTGAGGCGCAACGACGCGAAGCTGAAAAAGGTCGGGCGTGATTTCGGAGAGCGAGACGATGCCCTCTATCCCGCCTGTGCCAATTTCGCCCGCGAGCGGGGGCGGCGTGATGCGGTAGCGCAGGCGATACCAGAGCACCTGGCTGCGCGCACCGCCGCTCAAATCTTTTGGAAGGAGTGGCAGCGGCGTGACGAGCGCGAAACTCCCTTCCTGGATGGTCTCGTCGCTCTCGACGGTGGCGATGGCTTTGCCTTCGGGGTCGAGCACTTCGAGTTGGACGTGTGCGGGGAAGGAGTGCCCCGTGGGGTTTTCCAGGGCGAGCGAGACGCGCGCCTGGTCGTCTTCGAGCAGAATCTTCGTCTCGGCTTCGTTGACGCGCAGGGCGGTCTTGGCCGACGAGAGTTGGGAAAGGAGCGGGGAGACGGTCAAGAGGCAGAACAACAGGATGGCCCAGCTTCGGCGTCGCATCGTGTGACCCTCCGATCAAACTGTTGAAAGTTGAACCGTGATGCAGACAAACTTCGGCCTGGGGAGTAGCTCTTGATTATCTTGCTTTTGCTTATTGCAAATCGCAGGCCCGGACCAGCGCACAACGATTTTGGGGCTGAGATGCGCGTCGTGTGCGTTAGCGTTGTT
>DATFCB010000651.1:0-6189 GCA_035253525.1 Pyrinomonadaceae bacterium
CGGCGAGGCCGTCAACGCAATCGTCAGCATCAACCTCGAAGACGGAAGCGAAGCTCTAATGCTCGCTTCCGGCCACGATTTTTATTCGTCGCCTCGCCTCAGCCCTGACGGACGGCGGCTCGCGTGGCTCGCGTGGAATCATCCGAACATGCCCTGGGACGGGACGGAGCTTTGGCTGGGGGAGTTTGCCGCCGACGGGTCAATCGCAAACAGCGAGCGCGTGGCGGGCGGCGTCGAGGAGTCAATCTTCCAGCCCGAGTGGTCGCCGGAGGGCGTGCTCTATTTCGTCTCCGACCGTAGCGGCTGGTGGAATCTTTACCGTAGGAAGGAAGACGGCGAGGCGGAGCCAGTTCACGAGCTGGCCGCCGAATTCGGAATGCCACAGTGGGTCTTCGGCATCTCCATGTACGCGTTCGCGTCCGCCGAGCGCATCATCTGCACCTACATCGAGCGCGGCAGTTCGCGCCTCGCGAAGCTCAACACGCGTTCGGGCCAATTCGACGATATCGAGACGCCTTACACGGACATCAGCTCCATGCACGCGAACGCGACACACGCGGTCTTTCGCGGCGGCTCGCCGACCGGGCCGGCGTCAATCGTCCGGCTGGATTTGCGCACGGGCGAGACGGAAGTCCTGCGCCGCTCGAACGAGTTGCAGATTGATGCGGGCTATTTCTCCGTCCCGCAGGCGATAGAGTTTCCGACCGAAGACGGGAAGACGGCCCACGCCTTCTTCTACGCGCCGCGCAACCGTGATTACGTCGCGCCCGAAGGCGAGAAGCCGCCGCTCCTGGTCAAGAGTCACGGCGGGCCGACCTCTGCCGCGACCACCACGCTCGCGCTCGGCATTCAATACTGGACGAGCCGCGGCATAGGCGTGCTCGACGTGAACTACGGCGGGAGCACAGGCTACGGGCGCGAGTACAGACGCCGTCTAAACGACCGCTGGGGAATCGTTGACGTGGACGATTGTGCCAACGGCGCGCGCTATCTGGTCGAACGGGGCTTGGCGGACGGCGAGCGTTTGATGATCACGGGCGGCAGCGCGGGCGGCTACACGACGCTCTGCGCGCTGACCTTCCGCGACGTGTTCAAGGCGGGCGCGAGCCACTACGGCGTGAGCGACTGCGAAGCCCTTGCGACCGAGACGCACAAGTTCGAGTCGCGCTACCTGGACCGATTGATAGGGCCGTACCCGGAGCGCGCGGACCTCTACCGCGAGCGCTCGCCTGTGCACTACGTTGACAAGCTCTCGTGCCCGGTCATCTTCTTCCAGGGGCTCGAAGACAAGATCGTGCTGCCGAACCAGGCGGAGATGATGGTGGACGCGCTGCGCGCCAAAGGGCTGCCCGTGGCTTACGTCCCGTTCGAGGGCGAGCAGCACGGCTTCCGCCGCGCCGAGAACATCAAGCGCGCGCTCGACGGCGAAATCTATTTCTACTCGCGCATCTTCGGCTTCGAGCTGGCCGACAACGTAGAGCCTGTGCCAATTGAGAACCTTTAGGGGAGGGGCAGCGTAAGGTGTCTGACATGAGCAAAGCAATGTCTTCCGCGACTTCTCGCGTGCGAATCTCAAAGGTCTGTGCGCTCCTCGCCGCCCTGCTTTTAGCATGCGGCCTCCCGCTCCACGCGCAGCAGGGGCAGAACCAGCAGAACCTCTATTCGCCGCAACTGCTCTCGGAGATGAAGCGGATTCAGCAGGCCGCGCTTGAGAGCGATTACGCTTACAAGCAGACGGCACACCTGTCGAACAACATAGGGCCGCGCCTTAGTGGGTCACCGCAGGCGCAGCGCGCCGTGGAGTACGTGGCCGACGAACTCAGGCGTTTGGGCCTGGAAGTCAAACTCGAAAAGTTGATGGTCCCGCACTGGGTGCGAGGGCTTGAGACGGGCGAGTTGGTGGAGTTTCCGGGGCAGGCTCCGCAGACGACGCAGAAAATCGTGCTGACCGCGCTCGGCGGCAGCGTCGCCACGCCCGCCGAAGGTTTGACCGCAGAGGTCGTCGTCGTCAACGACTTCAACGAGCTACAACTCCTCGGGCGCGAGCGTGTCGCGGGCAAGATAGTCCTCTTCAACGTCAAGTTCGACCGGCAGATGGCCGCGCAAGGTTACGGCGGGGACGCTTACGGGCAGGTCGCGGGCTATCGCTTCGCAGGTGCGAGCGCCGCCGCGCGCCAGGGGGCCGTCGCCTCACTTGTACGCTCCGTCGGCGGCTCGCAGAACCGGCTGGCGCACACGGGGGCCATGGGCTACGCGCAGGACGCGCCGCAGATTCCGGCCGCCGCAGTCTCTTCCGAGGATGCCGATTTGATCGTGCATCTTCTCAAAGAGGGAAGAGTGAGGCTGCATCTGACCTTGACGCCGCAGCGTTTACCGGATGCCGCCAGCTACAACGTCGTCGCGGACCTCAAGGGGAGCGAGCGGCCCGAAGAGGTTGTCATCGTTTCGGGCCACCTCGATTCGTGGGACCTGGGCACGGGCGCGATTGACGACGCGGCGGGCGTGGCCGTCGCCATGCAGACGGCGCAACTCCTCAAGCAACTGAATCTTCGCCCGAAGCGCACTATACGCGTCATCGCCTGGATGAACGAGGAGAACGGGCTCGTCGGCGGCCGCACTTACGCGCGCGAGCACGCGAGCGAACTCGGCAATCATTACGCGGCCATTGAGAGCGACCGAGGCGCGGGCCACCCGCTCGGCTTCGAGGCCATGGTCAACCCCGAAGTGTTGCCGATGCTCGCGCCCGTCTCGGAGGTCTTGCGAAGCCAGGGCGCGGAGTTGATTCGCCGTACCGAAGGCACCGAAGCAGACATCTCTCCCATCGCCGCGCAGGGCGTCCCCGCCTTCGGCCTCTGGCAGGATACGCGCACTTACTTCAACTACCACCACACGGCCGCCGACACCCTCGACAAGGTCGTCCCGCGCGAGTTGGCCGAGAACGCCGCCGCGATGGCCGTCCTCGCCTACGCGCTCGCGAACTTGCCGCAACCGCTCCCGCGCAACCCGCCGCCCACGCAGGGGGCGGGGAATTAATTGCGAGCGGCTACACCCGTCTTATCTCTCCCCGACCTGGTGGGCGACCTCGCGGTAAAACATCGTGGAGGTCGGGCGCGCGAGGGAAGCGCAGGGGCCACGCATTCGAAACCGTTAATTGCTTAACAAACCCATGGGGGCGACATCATATCTAGGGAGTGGCGGTATCCAAACTTCGATCTTCCCCAGCAGGTTATTCCTGCGCCGCCCCCACTCCACTGAAGGAATGAGATCAAACTTGTCGCGTATGCCGGCTTGGGCGAGGCTGTTCTGCACGATGTTCAAGACAGTGCTGGCCGTCGCCTCGTCCTCGGGATGAAAGTACCTGACCTGTCCGTTCGGAATGTCGAAAGAGAGGTTCGTCCCCTTGACGACCTGAACAAAATACTTATTCGCCTTCTTCAGGTCGTTGATGATCTCCTTATATACGGTGGCGTCGTCCGGTTCTAGAAAGAAGATTAGAATCGTCGGCCTCACGCTAACAGGCATGGCGGCCCCCAGGTCTTCCACGCCCTTCTTCGCTACGACGTTCAGGTCTGGGCTCTTGCCGTCCTTCGTCAGATTAAAGAGCCTTGTGTAACTATCAACGGCCCCTTCGCGGGCTTCTTTATCCGTTCTCCCGGAATCCTTGTACTTGGCCTCGAAAGCTTTCGCGAGCTTCAGATATTCGTCGAAAATCTCCGGGCCGTCGTACCCGTAGTCACTCGCCCGGTCGAAATTATTCTTGGCCTGCTTATAATTGGCGGCAGCGGCCTGGATGGTGCCGAGGTGGTAGTACGGCTCGGCGTAGTTGATTTTTAAGGTGACGGCCTTAACGAAATCTTTCTCGGCGAGGCCGGGGTCGTTCATCTGTTGGTAGACCGTCCCGCGACGGTTGTACAGAGTGGCGTCTTCGGGTGAAAGTCTAATCGCCTCATTGTAATCTTTGACGGCCTCTGGATACCGTTTCTGGCTGAGGTAAATTGAGCCGCGGTTGACGTATGCCCCGAGGTGTTCGGGCTTGCGGTTGATTGCCTCGGTGAAATAATTAAGAGCCTCTTCAGGCTTATCCCGATCTTTATAGACCTTTCCCAGCCCGTAATAACCTTCAGCAAGGTCCGGGTTGTTTTCGATGGCGTTTCTGAAATTGTTTTCAGCATTTTCCAGGTGGGAGGCCGCCTCGGCGCTCGTTTTGTCTAAACTGTTCTCATAAACTCCCAGTTCATCGTTCCCTTTCTTGATGGCCCCGATGGCCGCGTCCGCGTCCTTGCGCAACTCCGCATTGCTTCGTTTATAACTCCACCAGCCCCAGACGATGGAGGCAAGAAAAACGAGCGCGATAACGGCCACCCCCCAGCGTTGGATTTGCAGGCTCCGGCGCTGTCTCCTGGCGTTCTCGGCCAGGAGGGTTTCAGTCCGTGCGCTCTCGTTAATGTAGGAGCGCTCGGCGTCGTTCAAATCTAGCTCGTGCCGTTTCAGCCACTGCCGGGCGACCGCCAAAGGTCGCCCGCTGAGCAAAGCACCTTGATCCTTATCTGTGTTTTCCCACTCGCTGATCTTGATTCTCAACTGCTGCCGCCAGAGCAAAAACTCCCTGTCCTGATCAATCCACTCGTGCAGCCGCTGCCACCTCTTGATGAAAGTTTCGTCGGCCACCTGCACAATCATCTCATCGCTTTTGTCGTCCGGGTTGATCGTGACCAGCCGGACGCGCGCCAGTTTCTTCAACACCTTCTGCGAAGCTGGGTCAAAGTCGGTGAGCTTTAACCTCTGGCGGCTATCCTCGTCGCCCTCGCCGGGCTGCGCCACTCGCACCAGACGCAATAAGGCGCGCCGCGCGATCTCCTGCTCCTCCGGTAAGATATGCTTGAATGCAGCCTCGCTCTTGGCCTCGAACCCCATCTGCTCAGGCATCTGGCTGACGATAAATGAGCGCATGACTCCAAAGATATGGATGGTCTTGTTTTCTGCATCGTACTTGAGAAGCGAATGGTAGCCTAAATGCTGAACCAGCTCTTTAGTCTCGAACTCTTCCATCTCCCATAACTGGCCGACTTCGCTCAGCGAGATTTCCGCGTCCTCGGGGAAGAAGGCGAGTTGGATGTAGTGGCTTTGTTCGTCTTGCGTCAGCCTTGCCAGGCTGAGTGACATGGACTTGGCGACGGCCTGATTCGGATCGGTCGCCTCCGGTTGGTCAAAGGCGACAGCGCCTTTCTTCTCGAACGCCTGCTTGAGATCGTTGACTGCGGCTTCTAAATTATTATCTATGTTGAGCCGCTTTTGCAGCGCGACATTGAACAGCTTGAGCAGGAGCGGCCACTTGTCCAGACATTGCGCGATGGCCTCAAGTACGGATTTTGAGTCGCCGGGGATTTCCGTCTGCGCGGCAAGCATCTGTACGGCCTCCCCTGTGGTCATCTCGCCGACCGCGATGGTTTCCGGTTTCGAGTCAGCGCCGGTGATGACGTTAAGATTGCGCGTCGTCACCAGGCGCGAGCAGCGCGCCCCGCCTCGCAGGAACGGTTTGAGGTGCGCCGCGTCGCAGACGCCGTCAATCACCATCAGATAATCCCTGTCACCCAATCTCTCGGCCAGCCGCATGGCGGCCTCGTCCTCGTCAACGAACACCGGACGCTCTCCCGTCAACGCGGCGTAGAGTTTGGTCAGTTCGGCCTGCACGTTCGGCTCTGCGCCCAGGCTCGCCCAGAGAATCCCGTCGCTGAAGTGATTGATCGTGTCCTCGTCGTTGCAGAAGGCGGTCGCGAGGACAGATTTACCGCCGCCGCCCGGTCCCCAGAGGACTGCGTTCGCGCCACGACGATCAGGGTTGAGCAAGGTCTCCTTTAATTGATTAAGCTCGGCGGGCCTCTCGACCAGCCCTTCCGGTAAGTCCGGGGGCATGAAGGGAACGCGCGCCGCCTGATACGGGCTGCTGACGGCGCGTATGAAGGTTTCCCAATCCTGATCAACGTCATAAAAATTGGTCCGGCGCATCCAGAGGGGGAGCGAGGCGAACTCCACGCCTTTTCCGTTCCCCTCTTTTTTAACCGGGTAGACGCAGACTCCCTGCTGCCGGGCGTAGCGCCACTCTTTACGGATGGCCTCCGCGTTCACCGCGCCGGGCGTGATGACCAGGATGAGAGATTTGGCTTGATCCAAAGTGCCCGTGACTTGCTG
>DATFCB010000652.1:0-2727 GCA_035253525.1 Pyrinomonadaceae bacterium
TCTGCGAAGCCGCGCGTGTCGGCGTTGACCTCGCGCTGGTTGACGAGGCAGCTCTTGTGATTGTGTAGAAACTCGATGGGGTCTTCGATGGTCAGAATGTGCTCGTGGCGGTCGTTGTTGATCTTATCGATCATCGCCGCGAGCGTGGTGGACTTGCCAGACCCGGTTGGACCAGTAACGAGAATCAGGCCGCGCGGCTTGTCGCAGAGCTGCTTGACGACGGGCGGCAGCCCCAAAGCCTCGAAAGGTTTAATCTCGTAGGGAATCGCGCGGAAGACCGCGCCGACCGCGCCGCGCTGGTTGAAGATGTTGGCGCGGAAGCGCGAGAGACCCTTGACGCCGAACGAGAAGTCCAGTTCGAGGTTCTCCTCGAAGCGGTGCTTCTGCGCGTCGGTCAGAACGGAATAGGCGAGCTGCTTGGTGTCGGCAGAGGTCAGCACCTTGTAGCCTTCGAGCGGGCGCAGGTGGCCGTCAACGCGAACCTGCGGCGGCGAGTTGGTCGTGATGTGCAGGTCCGAGCCGCCGAACTCGGCGAGCTTTTTCAGCAGCTCGGAGAGCGTGATCTGCGGGACGGTTTCGTTCAGTGCCATGAAAAAAGTTCTCCTGTGGATTTTGTGCCCGCTCGCCGGGGCGCGGCCTCACGCCTTCTTGCCGGGGGATTTAATGCAGAGATACAAGCCGCCGGCTAAGAGGACGAGGCCGGTTGCAAGGTTGCTGGTCCCAGAGTCGTAGCTGCGCGGGCCGCCCTCGTCGCTCCAGAGCAGGTAGCCGAGCGTTTGAAAACACCCGAATAAAAGGAAGAGCATTCCCGCAACGCGGTGAACCATTGGCTGAGTCTCCAGCGGAAGGCGCGCCAGCGGGCCGCGGGGCAGCGACCCGTTAACGCTGTGAAATTCCAGCGGCCACCGGGCGGCCGGCGTGGAAGGAGGCCATCAACTGCGCGGACTCGTCCGCCAGGCGGGCGGCGTACTCCGACGGCGAGTTGGCGGCGAGACTGTAGATGCGGCCCTCGACTTCAGTGAAGTAGAAGACCCAGGACTGCTCACTGGTCCGCGCGATGACGACGAAGACGGTGCGTCCGCCGATCTCGCGCGGCATGTCGTTGACGACCCAGCCGTCCGCGGCGATCATCCTGTCTATCACCGTGCGGCGCAACTCGGAGAAGGAGACTCCGCCGAGCATCTTGCGCTGGGCCTTGGCCGTCAGCGCGAGTTCGCCCGAAGCCTGAACGTTGACGGGCGCGAACGTGGCCTCTGCAACGCTCCGGCCGTCGGCGCTCAGGAAGAACCGCATCCCGCCGCTGGCGGAAGCGCGACGCGTCCAGCCGTTCGGGAGGGCGGGATTAGAAGCGCCGACCGCTTCCCTCTGGATGCTGACGGTCGAAATCTTTTCGGAGAGCGCGGTCTTCTTGTGGCTCTCGGCCGCCGCGTTCAGGTTCTGGCCGCGACGCGTGCGCAAGAGGGCTTGCCGGCGTCTCATGGCCGCGCGCTTGCGGCGCATGCGCGCGCGGTAGCGACGCCACCAGGCGCGCGAGTGACGCCGACCCATATTGGTGCGGCGGCTCGCGTGCGCACGCTTGGTGTGGTGCGCGGAGGAGTCGCCAGCGGGCAGCATGACGACTACCGAAACGAGGATTAACAGAGATAGAGCGGCTGCGCGTAACATTATTCTTTCACCTCGTCAGGCCACCGTCTCCCGCACGACTTCTTCGATGGTGGTGATTCCGTTTCGTATTTTGTGTAGGCCGGACTCGCGCAGAGTGATCATGCCGTCGTCAATCGCCTTCTTGCGCAGTTCGAGCGCAGAGGCACCGATCAGGATCAGTTCGCGCAACTCGTCCGTCACTTCCATTACTTCGTAGAGACCGACGCGGCCCTTGTAGCCAGTGTTGTTGCAGGTCTGGCAGCCGCGCCCCTTGTAAGTCTTCATCTGTTTGGCTTCCTCGGCCGTGAAGCCTATCTCAAGCATCGCCTCGGGCGGCATGGGGCTCTCCGTCTTGCAGTCCTTGCAGATGCGGCGGATGAGGCGCTGTGCTTGTATGAGGTTGACGGAGGTCGCGACCAGGAAAGGCTCTATGCCCATGTTCATCAGGCGCGAGATGGTCGAAGGGGCGTCGTTCGTGTGAAGAGTCGAGAGCACCAAGTGGCCCGTCAGCGCCGCCTTGATGGCGATCTCGGCGGTCTCGAAGTCGCGGATTTCGCCGACGAGGATGATGTTCGGGTCCTGGCGCAGGAAGCTGCGGAGCGCGGCCGCGAAGTTGAGGCCGATCTGCTCCTTCATCTGAACCTGATTGATGCCCATGAGGTTGAACTCAACGGGGTCCTCGGCCGTCATGATGTTGGTCTCGGACGTGTTCAGCGACTGGAGCGCGGAGTAGAGCGTGTTGGTCTTGCCGGACCCGGTCGGACCCGTTACGAGCACCATGCCGTAGGGGCGCGAGATGTTGCGCTGGAACTTGACGAGCGACTCGGGCTCGAAGCCGAGCTTCGTCATGTCGAGCATCAGGTTCTCTTTGTCCAGCAGACGAAGCACGACCTTCTCGCCGAAGAGGGTCGGCAAGGTCGAAACGCGGAAGTCCAGCTCGCGCGAGCGGCCGTGTACCTTCAGCTTGATCTTAATGCGGCCGTCCTGCGGCAGACGCTTCTCGGCGATGTCGAGCTTCGAGAGAATCTTGATGCGCGAGATGAGCGCGTCGCGCAGGCGCAGGGGCGGGTGCATCACGTCGTA
>DATFCB010000653.1:0-3417 GCA_035253525.1 Pyrinomonadaceae bacterium
CTACACAGCCTGGGACTGGACGCAGCCTTCGGCGCTGTTTCTGGGCGGCGAAGGGGCCGGGCTTCATCGTCTCGTGCGCGAGCGCTGCGACGCGCTGGTCAGCATCCCCGTGCGCGGGAAGATCGAATCACTGAACGTTTCGGTCGCCGCGGGCGTTGTGCTCTACGAAGCCGTCAGGCAGCGAATTGAATCAAAGCTCAAGCGGAGCAATTGAGAATCAAATGCGCGCACGCTGCGATTAACTTTCCGACAAGAATGGAGCAATAAAAATGTACTGCCCTAGCTGCGGGACTGACAATATTAAGGATGCTAATTTCTGTCGCGGGTGCGGCGCGGACCTAGCCCCTGTCTCGCAGGCCCTGAGCGGGAACGTCCCTGGAAAACGGACCGCGGCCCAAGACCTGGAAGTCCATCCTTACGAAGACTACAAGCGACATAAACGCGGGGGGAAAGAGCCCAGGATAGATAAAGCCATCCCCAATATTTTTACGGGCATCGGATTCATCCTGGTCGCCGCGATGGTCTACCGTTTTGCGCCGGCCGGAAAAATCTGGTGGTTCTGGATGCTGATTCCGGCGTTCACTATGCTCGGCGGCGGCATCGCCGAGTACGTTCGTTACAAACACTATCATAAAGGCAAGGAGCCGGAACTGCCGGCCAGCCAGGCGCGGGCCGCCGTGCCGCCCGCGCGCGTGAGTGCGCTGCCGCCGCGCGACACTTCCGAGATGGTCCCGCCGCCGAGTGTCACCGAAGGCACGACGCGGCATCTCAACGTCAAAGCCGAAGCGCCGCCGCGCGACACCTAAATCAGCGCTGACAGCGTTGCCACAGAGACTCAACGTATGCGCCGCCTGCTCGGCCCGACCTCTCCGGGTGACGTTGCTTGCGCGTCTCAAAACGCCTCTGTATAGTCTCCGACTAATTAACAATCATCATCAATCGCGCAAGCGCTGTAGGAGACTTCGTATGCCGCAACGCCCCAAAATCGCCAACGACATGCTGGAACTTATCGGTTACACGCCGCTCGTGCGCCTGAACCGCATCCCGTATCCGAACTCTGCGGAGATGATCGCCAAGCTCGAATCGCAGAACCCTATGGACTCCGTCAAAGACCGCATAGGGGCGGCGATGATCAAGGCCGCCGAGCGCGACAACCTCATCAAGCCGGGCGAGACCGTTCTCATCGAGCCGACCTCCGGCAACACAGGGATCGCGCTCGCGTTCGCGGCCGCCGTGATGGGCTACAAGCTCGTCGTGACGATGCCGGACACTGTGACAATGGAGCGGCGCAGTGTGCTGACCGCGCTCGGCGCTGAAGTCGTACTGACTCCCGGCGCGGACGGTATGAAGGGGTCTATGCAGCGCGCGGCGGAGATCGCGGAGACGACGCCGCACAGTTGGACGCCGAGCCAGTTCGACAACCCCGCCAACCCTGAGGTTCACCGCAAGACCACGGCCGAAGAGATTCTGGAAGACACGGATGGGAGGATTGACGCCTTCGTCGCTGGCGTCGGCACGGGCGGCACGATTGCGGGCGTGGGCCAAATTTTGAAAGAGCGCGCAGGCCAGCAGGTGCAGGTCATCGCGGTCGAGCCTGCGTCGTCGCCTGTGCTTTCCGGCGGCGAGCCGGGGCCGAACAAGATTCAAGGCATAGGGGCGGGCTTCGTGCCGGGCAACTACGACCCCACGGTCGTTGACCGCGTGATACGGGCGGACTATACGGACTCTGTCGAGATGGCCCGCCGCCTCGGGCGCGAGGAGGGGATTTTCTGCGGCATCTCCTCGGGCGCGATCACGTGGGCTGCGCGCGAGGTCGCACGCGAACTGGGCGAGGGCAAGCGCGTCGTCTCCATCATCTGCGACTTCGGCGAGCGCTACCTCTCGCACGAACTGTTTGAAGTTTTGGAAAAGTAATTTACGATTGCGGATTGAAAGAAATCGTCAAGCCGTTTCTTAGCGCCTTTGCGCCTTTGCGTGAAACCGTTTTTCTCACGCAAAGGCGCAAAGGCGCTAAGGAGTTGAGTCAGTCCATCATGTTCCCTTAAATCCGCATTTCGCAATTTTTCGTTTCGGATGAATGAGCAACACACAGCGCGCGTTTGCGTTCCCGTTTGCGAGGGGCGGGCGGTTGATTTGCGCGGAGCTGTCGAGCGCGCGGGCCGCGTCGCTGACATCGTCGAATTGCGGCTCGATTACTTGCAGGGCGACGAATTATTCAAGGCCCTGCGCAACCTGCCATCGCTCATCACCGCGAGCGCGCGCCCCATCATCGTCACACTGCGGCCCGTCGGGCAGGGCGGGCGGCGCGAGATGGACAACCTGACGCGGCTCATCTTCTGGGTCGAGCACTTCCTCTACGGGAAACCGCACGTTGACTTTGCCGACATCGAACTGGACCTCGCGCTCATCTTCAGAGAAAGGGAGAGGGAAGAGGACAGGGAGCTACTGAACTGGGGCCGCGTCATCTGCTCACATCACGACTTCGGCGGCGTCCCCCGCGACCTCGAAAAGATTTACGAACAAATGGCCGCGACGCCCGCCCGCATCCTCAAGCTCGCGGTCAATGCCGCGGACGCGACGGACTGCATTTCTGTCTTCCGCCTGCTCGAACGCGCGCGGTCCGAAGGGCGCGACTTCATCGCCGTTGCGATGGGAAGCCACGGGCTTGTCACACGCATTCTTGGCCCGGCGCGCGGCGGGTTCCTGACTTACGGCTCGTTAGATGAGATGCACGCGAGCGCGCCCGGACAACTCGGCGCAGTCGAGTTGCGCGAGCTTTACCGCGTTGACGAGTTAGACCAACAGACAGAGATTACTGGCCTGGTCGGGTCGCCCGTCGCACACTCGCTGTCGCCGCACATGCACAACGCGGCTTTCGCCGCCGCCGGCATGAATGCCGTTTACGTCCCGTTCGACGTGCGTGATGTCGTCGGCTTCGTACGGCGCATGATTCACCCGCGCACGCGCGAGCTTGAATGGAACTTGCGCGGGCTGAGCGTCACGACGCCGCACAAGACGACCGTCATGGAGTGTTTGGATTGGGTCGAGCCGCCCGCGCGCGAGATCGGCGCGGTCAATACAATCGTCGTCGAGGAACAGGGCTTGCGCGGCTACAACACGGACGCGGCCGCGCTCATTCTGCCGTTGCGCGAAAAGGGAGCGAAGTTGGACGGCGCGCGTTGTGCCATTATCGGCGCTGGCGGGGCGGCGCGCGCGGCGCTCTGGGGACTCGGAAGAGAGGGCGCGCGTTTGACTCTGTTCGCGCGGGATGTCTCGAAGGCCGAAGCGGTCGCCGCAAAATTCGGGGCCGCTTGTGAGCAACTCGCGGGCGCATCTTTCGAGGGCTTCGACCTCGCCGTCAATGCGACCCCGCTCGGCACGCGCGGCGCGCACGAAGACGAGACGCCTGCGACGGCC
>DATFCB010000654.1:0-11113 GCA_035253525.1 Pyrinomonadaceae bacterium
GGGGCCGAAGAACGACTGCTGCGCGGGCTCCTCGGCCAGCACGTCCTGTAGCTTCTCTTCCAGTTGGTCGCGGTTCCGCTTGATGTCCGCGAGCAGCGTGCGCCAGCGCTCCGTGTCGAGGTGGATGCCGGAGAGTTCGAGGGCCGAGAGCGGGACGACGCACTCGAATTCGAGCTGGGCGCAGCGGCCGAGCGCGTTCGCCTTGAGCTGCTTGACCAGCTCGTCGCGCAGGGGGAGCATGATGGCCGCGTCGCGCGCGGCGTATTCGAGCTGGGCGTCCGAAAGCTCGCCGCCCCAGTCGCTCACCTGCATGGACTTGTCGAGCGTCTGGTCCAGGTAGCGCTCGACCACGACGCCCAGGCCGTGGCGGTCTTCCTGCTCGCCCGCGGAGATTATCTGGCTCGCCAGCAGCGTGTCGAAGAGGCCGCCGCGCTCGACCGCCTCGCCGCCCTCACCGTTCGAGCGCGAGTCGTAGTCGCTGCACAGCTCCACGCCGAGAAAATGCCTGACCCACTTGGCGTCGAACTTCGCGTTATGAGCGACCTTGACGGGGCGCGTGCTCGCGAGCAGCCGGCGCAGGGGTTCGAGCGCGGGCGCGCTGCGTAGCTGCGCGGGGCGCGGCTCGTCCGCGTGGACGGGTACCAAGCGGTCCAGGTCGAAGAGGTAGACGCCGGTGGGCGCTGCCAACTGCACGAGGCGCAGGCGCGTGCCCTGCTTCTGGTCGTAGGGGTCGAGCGCGGTGGTCTCGCAGTCGAAGCCGACGGCCGCGTGTTGCGACAACTGCTCGGCGGCCGAGCGCAGTTCTTCGGGCGTGGTAATCAGTTGGTAGTCGGTTGCGATCATCAGTATTTTGCGCCAATCAGGTAGAGGACCGATTCGTCTCTGGGGACGACCGCCGAGTGCTCTGTGTTGGCCGGCAGATAGTCGCGGTCGCCCGCGCGCAGAGTGTACTCCTCCCAGCCGATGCGCAAAGTCAGAGCGCCGCGGACGATCCAGTGCGACTGGTCTTCCGCGTGACTGTGCGGGCCGTAGGAAGTGCCGGGCGCGTCCGTCCACTCGAAGACGCTGTAGCCCTCTGTCTCCATCTGCCTGCGTAAAGTTTCTTTGTCCGGCGGGCCGTCTCCGCCCCAGCGCTCGATTTTGAGACTCAATTTAACTCTCCGATCTCAGAATCCATTTTCAAGCTATAAATTCACTCAACCCCTTAGCGCCTTTGCGCCTTTGCGAGAGAAAACCTAAACCACTCACGCTGGAGGCGCTGGAGGCGCAAAGAAATTCTCTAAACCAGACTTTCCGTCTTCAAGCCGAGCAGGCGCTTGAGCATGAGAATCTGGCCCTTGTGCTGCGCCTCGTGGTCAACGAGGTGATGCAGTATCCAGCGCAGGCTCGCCTCTATCGTGCGGCCGCCGTGCGTGTGGCCGTAAATATTCTCAAGCTCCCGGTCGTCGAGCGCGGCGAGGAAAGCGCGCGTCTCGCCGCGGATGCGGCCAATCGTTTCCAGACAGAAGCGCGCCGAATAGTTCTTCGCGGCGAAGGCGTCCGGGTCTACGAGCACGTCCCAGTACGCTTGCGCGCGGTCAGTGTCCGTCAATTCGTGGCCCAGTACGATGCAGTTTATCCACCACCACTCGGCCTCGCCTATGTGCAGCACGAGCGCGCCGACTGAGTGCGCGCCGGGGAACGCGAGCCGCGCGAGGTCTTCGTCACTCAACTCCTCGACAATCCTGTGCAACTGCCCGCGCACCTCCTCCATCGCGGCCAGCGCGAGACCCACGCCCGGAGAGAAGCCCTCGACCGGGGAAAGAGAATGTTGACGCGGCTTCATCCTGAAAACACCTACAGTTTAACCCGAGCGCGTGGCGAGGGGAATTCACCACACATTCAACTGACATCAACCTGCTTCCCGTTCGGTCGTTGCCGCAGGCCGACGAGAGTGAGCAGGAGAAGCGTGGCGAGCGCGCCGATGCACGCGCTCGTGATGAAAGCCGCGCGCGGGCCTTTCCAGTCCCAGACGCTGCCCATCAGGAGCGAGGCTGGGAAGACCGTGATGCCAAAGGCCAGATTATATAACCCGTAGGCGGTGCCGCGCTGTTCGGGGCGCACGAGGTCCGCGACCAGAGCCTTCTCCGCGCCCTCGGCCAGCCCGAAGTAGACGCCGTAGACTAGAAAGAGCGCCCACGTCACGCCGACGGAATCCGCGAAAGCGAAGCCCGCGTAAACCGTCACGCGCAAGGTCCAGCCGGCGACGATTAAGCCCTTGCGCCCGAGCCTGTCCGACAAATCGCCGCCGACGAGCGAACTCAAGACCTTGATTATGTGAAGCGCCGCCCACAGCAGCAAAATCGCGGCCACCCCGCTCCCGGCCTGCTGCGCGCGCAGGAGCAGAAACATGTCCGAGAAGTTTGAGAGCGTGAAGAGCGCGACGATTGCCAGGAAGCGTTTGAAGTTTCCATCGAACCCGCGCAGCGTGAAGCGCGGCGGCGCGAGCGCGCTCACGTCCGCGCGCAACTCCCTCGGCATCTCACGCACGAAGAAGACCGCCACCAGCACGGACGCGAGCGCCGGAATCGAGGCCAGCAGGAAAAGCCACCTGTAGTCGGACGCCTCCGGCGCGTTGACGTTTCTCGCGATTAAGAGCAGGACGAGCAGGCCCAGGAGCGGCCCGACCACGGCCCCCGCGTGATCCATCGCGCGGTGAAAGCCGAAGGCCAGGCCACGCTCCGCAGGCCGCGCCGCGTCCGCGATCATGGCGTCACGCGGCGCACTTCTGACCCCTTTGCCGACGCGGTCGGCCACGCGTATGAGGAGCACTTGATACCAACTGGCCGCGAACCCTAGAAGCGGCCGCGCGACGCTCGCCAGCGCGTAGCCGAAAACGACCAAGCCCTTGCGCCGCCCGCGCCTGTCCGAGAAGTAGCCCGCGAAGAGTTTGAGCAGGCTCGAAACGGATTCGGCCGCGCCCTCTATGACGCCGATGGCGGCGGGCGAAGCGCCCAGCGTGACGCGCAGAAAGAAGGAGAGCAGCGGGTAGATGATCTCGCTCGACGTGTCGTTGAGCAGGCTGACGAGGCTGATGGCGTAGACGTTCTTCGGGAGACGGCGATAGCGCCGCCACAAGCCCGGCGTGCTCCCGTCTAGTTTCTCGCGGCTGATCGAGGCGTCGAACTGGTCCGCGGCGTCGGTGTCTGTTTCGCCCATCCTTGAGAAGCGACCCTGGTTAGTTGTCTTTCGCCCGTTGCGACGAGCGCGCGGGGCGTTTGTCATCATTGGCGTCGTCGGACTTCGTGTACCACCACGCCCCGTAGACAACCGCCCCGATGATGACCGCCGCCAGGATGAGGCGGAAGACGAGGCCGATGACCTTCTTCAGGATGATGAACACCAGCACGGCGGCGATGACACCGCCGATGGAGTAGAGAGTGAATGAATCCATAAGTCAGTGGTCAGTGGTCAGTGGTCGGTGGTCAGCCAGGAATCAGTGTTTCACTGACCACTGACTACTGACTACTGTTTCTTGTAGCTCGCGCGGACGACCGTTTTGATGTTGCCGCGGATGTGGAAGTCACCCTCGATCTCTACGCGCAGGGGGTCGCACGCCGCGACGAAGTCTTCGAGGATGACGTTGATGACGTGCTCGTGGAAAATCTTCACTTCCCGGAACGAGTTGATGTAGAGCTTCAGGCTCTTCAACTCGATGCAGCGCTCTCCGGGCACGTACTCAATGCGGATGACGGCGAAGTCCGGGAAGTCGGAGAAAGGGCAGATGGCCGTGAACTCCGGTATCTCGAAATTGATTCGAATCTCGCGCCCGACATACTCATAAGGGAAAGTGTCGAGCGGGTAAAGCTTCATCTCCTCGCGCGGCGTCGAGCGGATGTCGAGTCCCTGCTGGTTGGTCGGGGGGAGGGCGGTTTCAGTCGTAGACATTACAAAAAACTCCTCACTTAATTGCCGCGTGATATTACAGGAGCGAAGCGGGGGAAGGCAAAGGTAAGGCGGAAACGCGAACGTCTGTGAGCGTGTCTACAGTCAGGCGTGGGCACGATTGTTGACACTCGCGTTTCCGCCTCCGCACTGGACCGCCTCACGGGCTGTTTTATCTCAACTCAATCTTCGCGGCGGGTTCAGCCGAAAAACTTTTTCTCGGAATCCAGCCCGTGTTGGGAATTTCTTTGTAAGTACGAAATGTGTATCTTCCCTCGCCCGTGCCGCGTCAACGATGCGCGGCCACGGCCGAGCTGGCTGCTCGTCGTCAAACGGTTCTTTCTGGTCCGGTACTCTTAAACACACCCGCGCGATCAGGTGAAAGGAGAATTCATGGCTCAGATGGGTCATAAAAAATTTAACCTCGGCTTGCTCTGCCTAATCTCACTCTCTGCGGCTCTCGTCGCCCTGGCGGGGAGCTTAATTGACATCCCCGGCGCGAGAGCGTCCGCTTCCGTGCATGAGCTTAATCGGAAGGCCGCAAGCCGGCGTCAAGACATTCCACCTGAGCTACTGGCTGCCGTCAGAGCATCCAGGGCCGCGCTCAGTCCGGCGGCCCCGCTGACCGCCGCGGAAGAAGCTCACCTCGTCGCGAGCGACGCCGGGGCTGACGACTTCTCCGGCAATTCGGTCGCCGTCAGCGGCGACACGGCTGTCGTCGGCGCTTTCGTTGACGACGACCCCGTGCGCGGGGCGAACACGGGCGCGGCTTACGTCTTCGTGCGCAACGGCTCGACCTGGACAGAGCAGCAGAAACTGACGGCCAGCGACGCTGCGGCCGGCGACCGCTTCGGCAGCGCCGTCGCCATTGACGGCGACACCATCGCCGTCGGCGCTATCTTCGCCGACGTTGGCCCGGAAGGTAACGCCGGTAAAGTTTACGTCTTCACGCGCAGCGGCTCCGTCTGGACCCAGCAACAGGTACTCAGCGCCAGCGACTTCAAATCCAGTAATAACCTCGGCGCTTCGGTCGCGATTGATGGCAACACCATCGTTTCCGGGGCCAATTCCTACGACCTGCCGGGCGTGTTGGATGCCGGCGCGGCTTACGTCTTCGTGCGCAACGGCTCGACCTGGACAGAGCAACAGAAGTTGACGGCCAGTGTCCCGATTGCCTTCGACCGCCTGGGCTACTCGGTGGCGATTGACGGCGACACCATCATCGCCGGCGCGCCTTCCGACCCTGTGCAGGCCGTGCCTGGGAATGCCGGGTCGGCCTACGTCTTCACACGCAGCGGCGCGACCTGGACGGAGCAGCAAAAACTCACGGCGAGCGACGGTGCCCTCTTTGATCGCTTCGGCCTCGCCGTCGGCATCAGCGGCGACACGACGCTTGTCGGTGCGCCTTTAAGCGATACCCCGACGGTCGCGAACGTCGGGGCTGCCTACGTCTTCACGCGCACCGGCCCGGCCTGGACGCAGTCGCAGAAACTGGCCCACATAGACTTCGACCCCGAACTCGAAGCCGACGACACCTTCGGCAACTCGGTCGCCGTTGACGGCGACGCACTGGTCGTCGGCTCTGAATCCGACGACACGTCGCTGAGCACCGGCACGAACAGAGGTTTCGCCTATCTATACACGCGTGGCGGCGCGGCCTGGGCGGCGCAGAAGCAACTCTCGGCCAGCGATGGAGCCCCACAGGACGCCTTCGGCGGCTCGGCGGCGCTCGACGGTAGCACGGTGGTGGTCGGAGCCTGGCGGGACAACGTTCCGGGCGCGGCCGGCGACATCGTGGACGCGGGTTCGGCCTACGTTTATCGAATTGAGATTGACACGGACGGCGACGGCGTACTGGACGGCGACGACAACTGTCCGATGACCGCTAACGCGAACCAGGCTGATGCGGACCACGACGGCGTCGGCGACGCCTGCGACAACTGCCCTGCGAAGGCCAACCCCGACCAAGCTGACACGGACGGCGATGGCAAAGCCGACGCCTGCGACAACTGTCCGGCGAAAGCTAATCCCAATCAGGCTGATGCGGACCACGACGGTGTCGGCGACGCTTGCGACAACTGCGCGGCGAAAGCCAACTCCAATCAGGCCGACAGCGACAAGGACGGGCGGGGGGATGTTTGCGACAACTGTCCGAATATTTCTAACCCGAATCAGTCGGACTCTGACGGGGATGGCCTGGGAGACGCATGCGATACACCGACCGTCACCTCCGCCGATCTGCGCCTCAGTATGGGAGTGGCGGGAACCATACGTAAGGGGCAGGTGCTCAAGTACACGATGACGGTCGTCAACGGCGGACCAAGCGCCACGACGGATGCGAAACTCCTCACCGCAGTTCCGGTCGGCACGACTTTTGTGAAGACAACGAGGAGCCAGGGAAGCTGTGTTGTCAACCACAGTGTAGTCACCTGCACCCTGGGCCAACTCGCGGCCGGGGCGACGGCGACTGTGGCACTGGAGGTCAAGGTTAACAACACCGCTCCGAAGAGCATCATCAACGCCGCCCTGGTCGCCTCCAGTATCCGTGACCCGAAGCTCACTAACAATGCCGCCGCGGTGAGCACACGCGTGCAATAAAGGCAAAAGGAAAAAGGTAAAAGGCAAAAGGGAAGACAAGGAGCCGCGCTCTTCGTCTTCCCTTTTACTTTTTACCTTTTTCCTTTTGCCTTATGCTCCCGCGCGGTCGGCCCTTTCGTCAGCTTTCTCAAGGCTGCGAATGCGGTCGTGCGCTTCCTTGACCTGCGTGTACTGCCGCTGGACGACCGTTTGGATGTTGGCGGGCAGGTTTTCCTTGAGCGCGTCCTGATAATTTCTGACCGCCGAGTCTTCACCGCGCTCGCACTCGCTGATGACCGCGCCCTCGTCTTCGCCAGTGACCGTGGACTTGATGTTGATCCAGCCGCGGTGCAGGCTGGCGGCAACGCTGCCCGTGTCTTCCGGGTCGCCGCCCAGGTTGCGGACCTCGTTCTGCAACTCGGCGGCGAACTGCGCGCGCTGCTGCGAGTAGGTCAGGAAGAGCGTCTTCAACTCAGAATTCTTGACGCCGTCGGACGCGGTGCGGAAACCCTGCTCGCCGTCCTTGCAGGTCTCAATCAGATTGTTGAGCGTTGAGATTACGTTGTCGTTAGCCATTGCTTGTTTCTCCTTGCTTGAAATTTAGAGCCAGGGGCGGCGGTCTTAAAAACTCGCCGCCCAGTATTGAAAGTCGCTTAGTACTGCCTCCCGGCTGCTGCCGCCGTATTGCGCCCGATGGTGAAAAGTTTGACGAGAATCAGGCCCGCGACGAAGCCGCCGACGTGCGCCATGAAGGCCACGCCGCCGCCACTCTGCGGCCCGGCGGCGATGACGCCGAACGCCTGAACCAACTGCAACACGAACCAGAGGCCGATGGCGACAATCGCCGGCACACTCGTCAACATGCGCAGCATAATCACCTTCACTTGCCGCTTCGGGAACAACACCAAATAGCCCCCGAGCACGCCCGAGATCGCGCCCGACGCGCCCAGGCTCGGGATGTACGGATTGTCGCCGAAACCGAACGTCGCGATGACGTGGGCCAGCGACGCCGCGAGCCCCGTCACCAGGTAGAAGATCAGATACCTCATGCGCCCCATCACGTGCTCAAGGTTGTCGCCGAATATCCAGAGGAAGAGCATGTTGCCCAAGAGGTGCATCCAGCCGCCGTGCATGAACATTGAAGTCAGTAGAGTGATGTAAACGGTCGGGGGCGTCGGCTGAAGATTAATTGTGCCGCGCTGATCGCCCACCTCAATCGGGACCGGCCGGGCAATGTCCTCGCCGGTCTTTATCTCCTGCGGCACGGTCGAATAAGCATAAGTAAACTTATCGTTCGTGCCGCCGCCTTGCAGCAGGACAAAGACCAGGACGTTAATCGCTATCAGCACGTAGTTGAGAATCGGAGTTGTCGTGCGGTCTGTGTTGTCGTCGCCTATCGGGAAGATCATGTTGCGGTCACCTCACAGCAAAAGGCGCGTGCGCGTCCCCGTGAAATGACACGACGGACGCATCGGCGCGATTTTCTAAAACCACGCGAGGCTTAAAGCCGCATGAACTAAGCGCGGGGCGCGCGGCTGAGACGATTAATCATATGCACCTGCTGTTCCGCTGGCCCCTCGTCCTCGCCTTGAAAGCAAAAACGCGCAGCAAATCTCTTATGCCGCGCGTTTTTAACATCTCACAAGGGGTCAGACCTCAGCGCCCCGTAAGAATTATTCTCATACACCCGCACTGCCGCGCGGGCACGATTTCATTCCGCCGCGCGACCCGTCGGGGCCGGGTGCGACGCGGCCGCATGGACAATCGCAGGCTCGTGGTGCGTCAGCAGCTTGTACCCTTCAGAGCGCGCAACAAACGTCGCCGCCGTGATGTCCCCGACCACGTTCAGCGTCGTGCGGCACATGTCGAGGATGCGGTCCACGCCGAGAATGATGGCGATGAGCGCCGGGTTGACGTTGATGGTCGCCAGCACGCCAATGATGAAAGGAATCGAGCCCGACGGCACGCCCGCCGTCCCTATGCCGCCGAGGATTGCCAGATAGACGACCATCAACTGCTGCCCCAACGACAAATCAACGCCCGCGAGTTGTGCCAGAAACAGAACCGTCACGCCCTCATACAAAGCAGTCCCGTTCTGATTGGCCGTCGCGCCGACCGTGAGCACGAAGCTATTAATCTCCTGCGGCACGCCCAAATTCTCTTCGGAGACGCGCAGCGCAGTCGGGAGCGTCGCGTTGGACGAGGAGGTCGAGAAGGCCGTCAGGATGACGGTCTTGATGCGGCGGAAGAACTCCAGCGGGTTGAGGCGCGACAGGAAATAGATGGAGAGCGAATAGACGCCGACCATGTGTATCAGCAGGCCGGCGAGCACCGTGACCATGAAGAGGCCGAGCGCCTGAAGCAGGTCCAGGCCGAAGCGCGCGGTGTTGTTGAAGAGCAGGCACGCCACGGCGTAGGGAGCGAACTTCATGATGATCTCGATGATCTTCGCCGTGATTTCGTAGAGCGCCTGCATGCCCCGCAGGAAGGGCGCGGTCGTCTCGAACGGCAGGAGCGTGATGGCGATGCCGATGATGAGGGCGAAGAACAGCAATTGAACCATGCTCGGCGTGTAGCCCGGTGCCTCGCCCAGGACCATCTGAAAGGGGTTCGACGGGATGAGGTTCTTGACCAACTGCATGACGGCGGAGTCTTTGTTCTCGCTCTTCTTCGCCTTGTTAATCTCCTCGGCCGCCCCCTGACTGAAGCGCTGTTCGAGTTGCGCCTTCGTGTTGGGGTCAATTCGGTCACCCGGCCTGATGGTGTTGGCGAGCGTCAGGCCGATGACGACCGAGATGCCGGAAATGACGAGACAGTAAGCGAAGGACTTGAGGCCGACGCGGCCCAGCTTACGAATGTCGCCGATGCCCGCGACGCCGACGACGAGCGACGAGAAGACGAGCGGGACGACAATCATCAGGAGCAGCCGCAGGAACAACGTCCCGATGGGCTCCGTGACGTTCGTCACGACCCACGTCACGCGCGGGTGCTCGCCGCCCAGGAGAGCGTTGACCGTGACGCCCGCCACGACGCCCACCGCCAGCCCGATGAGGATGCGCGTGTGCAGCGGCATCCCCTTCGGCTTATCCGGCGTCTCCTCGTCCAGGTCGGTCGTCACCTCGCGCTCGAAAGCGTCAGTGGCTATCTCCGGCTTCTTGCCCTTCTTGTCGTGTTCGTCAGCCATCTTTTCTCCAAGTGATAAGTGATAAGTGATAAGCGATAAGAAAAAGAAAGACGGTCTTTACTTATCACTTCTCACTCATCACTTATCACTGCTTTATTTCCCCCAGCGCAGTTTCTCGCGCAGCACTTCGAAGTAGTTTCTGTTTTTGGGCTGCACGATCTTGAAGGTCGTCAGGCTCTTGCGAATCAGGATGCGGTCTTCGATCTCGATGGGGAGGCCGAACTGCCCGTCGAGCGTCAGGACGACTTCCTCGTTCCGCGTGCGCAGGCGCAGTTCTATCAGACAATCGTCGGGCACGACGATGGGCCGGTCCGAGAGCGTGAACGGGCAGATGGGCGTGATGACGAGCGCGTTCATAGAGGGGTAGACGACGGGGCCGCCGGCCGAAAGGTTGTAGGCGGTCGAGCCCGTCGGCGTCGAGACGATCAGGCCGTCGGCGCGAAAGCCGCTGATGAGCATCCCGTTCATGCGGGCCTCGATCTCGATGATGCGCGCCAGCGCGGACTTGTTGATGACCACGTCGTTGAGCGCGCGGCTGTGCATCAACATCTCTTCGCCGCGGTAGAGGTCAACGGCGAGGCGGACGCGCGTGTCCATGTGGTAATCGCCGGCGAGGACGTATTCCAGCGCCGGGATCATCTCTTCGACGCGAAATTCCGCCAGGTAGCCGAGCGTCCCGTAGTTGATGCCGAGCACGGGCACGTCGTAATCGCCCATCATGCGCGAGGTGGCGATCATCGTCCCGTCGCCGCCGAGGACGACGATGAGGTCAACGCTCGCGGCCAGTCTCTCGTTCGGGACGATGCCGATGGAGCAGTGGCTCTCGGACTCTATGCGCTCGCGGTCCAGGTCCGTCGTCCCGACGAGCTTGATGCCACGCGCGTCGAGCCATTCGAGCAGCCGGCAGGCAGTCTTCAGCGCCTCCGGGTGATTCGGTTTGACGACGACGCCGACGCGGCGGATGGATTCCTGAGCCATCAATCAACCTTTGTGTCCGACTCGGCCCGCCCTCCGACGGAAAGCACCGGAATGGCGCTCGCCGAAGTTCGGGCGGACTCAACTGATTGCTTTGATTACTTGATAAGAGACGGCTCGGATGATACCCGCCCGCGGTTTTGAGTGTCAACGAAGAGGGAAAATGAGATTCCTACGGTTTGAACCTTGCGGGCTTTTATAGCGAACCTGGTCGTGGGAAAATTCGGCGAGGAGTTTTAAAATTTAGCCGAATGTTAATTGACCTGTCACTCACATACGAGAACGGCTTTATCACGGCCGTTTCCCGGGCCGCGCTGTATCAGAACACCAGGCGGGCCATCCTTACGCTGTCCACGGCGGCCGGGGAGAAAGATGAAAAGTTTGAGACCCTCGGGGAATCGCCGGATACAATCATGTACTTAGCCGATAAATACAGGCCCCGAGGGAGCCACA
>DATFCB010000655.1:0-7318 GCA_035253525.1 Pyrinomonadaceae bacterium
TCAGCCACAGACTCTGCTTCCCGCCCTCGCTCATGGCGTAGGCAACGTACTTGCCGTCGGGCGAGATGGCCGCGACCCGTGTGTTGCCGTTGTTCGTCAGCTTGATGACCTGCGACCGTTTGAAGAGTCCGGCCCCCGTGCCGGCGCTCTTGCTCCAGAAGAATTTGTAGAACACGAAGACGGCGAGCCCGGCGAACGCCATGAGCGCAAGGACGAGCATGAGGGCGCGTTTGTATTGGGCCAGCCCACTGCCGAGGCTTCCGCCGCTCGTCTGTGTCGCGGCCCCCCAGATGCCCGTGCTTGCGCGAGAATCTTTGGCGGTCGTCACGCGGCGCGGGTGCACGCCGCTGCGGACGGAACGGATCCCGCTGCCGGAGCCGGGCGCGACCGAGCGCTCCAACTCCGCGCCTACTTCCAGCTCGCGCCTGAGGCTCTTGAGGTCGAGCGCCATGTCCTTGATGGTCTGGTAGCGCTCGTCCCTGTTCTTCTGAAGCGCCTTGCGCACGATGCGCTCCAACTCGTAAGGGATTCCTTCGCTCTGCTCGGAGAGCGCCGCGGGTTCGTGCGAGAGCAGCGAGACGATCACGTCGCTCGGCGTCTCGCCGCTGAAGGGCGCGCGGCCCGTGACCATCTCGTAAAGGACGACGCCGAGGCTCCAGATGTCCGCGCGCTTGTCAACGTCCAGGCCGCGCGCCTGCTCCGGGGCCATGTACTGCATCGTGCCCATCACGGTGCCTGGGTCCGTGTCGGCCTTGGCGATGGTCGGCGCTTTCGAGTCAACCGTAAGTTGGTGCCGCTCGGTCAGTTTGGCGAGGCCGAAGTCCAGGACTTTCACGTAGCCGTCGCGCCTGAGCATGACGTTCTCCGGCTTGATGTCGCGGTGAACGATTCCGGCCTCGTGCGCGGCGGCGAGGGCGTCTGCCACCTGCACGGCCACGTCGAGCGCTTCCCGCAAAGTCATCGCGGCGCGGTCCAGGCGCGCGCGCAGGGTCTCGCCGTCAACGAACTCCATCGCCATGAAGTGCGTGCCGTCTTCCTGTCCGATTTCGTGGATGGTGATGATGTTCGGATGATTCAGTGCGGAGGCGGCCGAAGCCTCGCGCTCGAAGCGGCGCAGGCGGTCTTCGCTCTCGGTGAATCTGGCGGGGAGAATTTTGAGCGCGGCGGGCCGCCGCAGGTGCGTGTCCTGTGCCAGATAAACTTCGCCCATGCCCCCAGCGCCCAACTGCGAGCTGATTTCGTAACGTCCGAGACGTGTGCCGGCGGCAATGAGCATGACGATTCCGGTGACTTAAACGGATTATATGACAGGGACGGGTGAAGCTACTAAGCTAACCTTGATATGAAAGTTTTCAGCCCCGGCGAGGGGCTACAAAAAACAGGAAGCGGGGGCTTCCGACGAAGTCCCCGCTTTCCTGCCTGGTATTCCTTTTTTGAAATCTTACCGGAGCGTCATGCCTTCGAGCGCGACGGTGTATTCCTTCGCCGCGGCGTCATAGCGGACGGTGTACTTGGTCGGGTAGTAAGTCCCGCGCCGCTCGTAGCTTTTCGGGAGCTTAATCAACTCGGTCACGTCCGGCTTCGTCTCAAGAAAACTCTTCGTGATCATCGGCTCGGCGAAGATCAAGCGGCCGTCGTAGCTGCCGAAGAGAAAGGTGGTCGTAAACGGCTGACCGTTAAGCTCGCGCCCGAGGGGGTTGACCCAGTGCGCGCCCATCTTCGGGACGACCGAGTTGGGCACGTTGACGTAGCCTGCGGGGATGTATTCGGCGGCCGGCTGTTTGTTGCCTTTCACGAGTCCTTCGCCCGTCGCCGTAATCGCTTCGCGCTCCGTTTCGGAAATCATGTAGAAGTGAAAATCGAAGTGCGCCGTGTCGTAAATCTTCACAGGCTCGTGCCCGTGCGGGTTGTAGTCAAGCCCGATGTGTTTGAAGGCGGTGCGCGAAGCCTGCGCCGGCAGTTCGAGCGAGATGCCGACGCCTTCGGCCCCGGCGGGCGGCTCCTTCGGCAGCGTCTCAAGCGCGTTCTCGGAAAAAGTCACGCCGACGGCCGTCGGGTTGCCGCTCTGGTCCAGGCGCACCCACGAGCGGGCTTGCCCCGCGCCGAGCGGCTTCGTCTCGCCAACGATTGTCCGCTCCTTCGTGGCGGCGATTCTTCTCGCCGGGCGCTGCGCGAAGACCAGCCCCGAAACCATCAGGACAGCGGCCAGCGCGACGAACAACTCGCGGCGAAGGAAAATCCTGTCAAACTTCATCACAGCGGCCAGCGCGCGGCGCTGAAAACTTTCGGCAATGACTTTGTGTGTGCTCATGGCTGTTAAGCCCTCCTACCTGCAAACGCGCAATCCGTGAAAGAAAAGTATCAACCGCAGAAAACTGAACCGGAAATCTTGAGCAATTCTTTGCGACTTTGCGCCTCCAGCGTGAAATTTTAACCTCACGCAAAGGCGCAAAGTCGCAAAGAAAGGCAGAAGTCTGAATGCTGGTGTGATCGCTTTCGCCCGCGGTTTCCGCGTTAGTGATTGGGAGCGAAATTTTGCTGCCGGAAGTGAGAGGTTTGAGAATTATGCAAGGCGCAGAGATGACATTAAAGCAGTACGGGCGCGAGTCGGCCAATTCGGCCGGGATGCTGTCCAGGTTCGTGGCGCGCGTCTTCGGGTGCTGGCACAGGGAGATGAGCAGGCCGTTGACGCTCGGCGGGCAGTCGTACCGCGCGTGTCTGGATTGCGGCGCGCGGCGCGCGTTCGACACGAAGAGTTGGAAGATGGTGGGTGCTTACTATTACGACTCGCCCGAAGTGAAAGATCACTTGCCGTCGCTGATAACGACGGCGTCGCTGGTGCTGAGGCCGCGCGCGAGTATGAGCCTGCCGTCGGGTGCGAAGTCGAACGCGTAGAAGAGGTCTTTGCTGAAGTTGGTCAGGGGCGTGGGCTCGCCTCCCTCGACGGGCTGGCTCATCAGGTTGGTGACGCCGCTGCGCTCGTCTATGTAAATGAGGGAGCGGCCGTCGCGCGACCAGCGAATGACGGAGTAGCCTATGGCCGCGCCCTGCCGAACGTCTAAAAACTTCTGAGGCTCGCCGCCCTCAATCGGCACAAGCGCAATGCGCCACGGCGCGTTCGGCGTCTGGTCCTTCTGCCAGCAGGCTATCCACTTCCCGTCCGGCGAGATGACGGGGCGCACCATCAGCCCCGTCGTCAGCCGCTCGGGCGTCCCCCCGTCAATCGAGATTTTCCACAGTGTGAAAAACCCGCCCTCGCCGACGTGCTGGTAGATGACCCACTTGCTGTCGGGCGAGACCTGCGCCCAGTTGCTCTCCTCCGCGCCGTTCGTCAGAACGACGGGGTTATTGCCGTTGGCGTCCATGCGCCAGATTTGCCACTGGCCCGAGCGCGACGAGTGGAAGAGGATATAGCGGCCGTCCGCCGAGGCCACTGGGCCGTAGTTGCGCCCCGCGCCTGCGGTCAACTGCGTCTGGTTCGCGCCGTCCGCGTCTATCTCCCAGATGTCCGCGCTGCCCGAAGCGTCCGAGGCGTAAAGTATTTTGTTGTCGGGCGTCCACGAGAGATCGAAGTAGCGGCCCGCGCCCGAAGTAATCTGCATGGACGAGTCGGGGCGGTCTTTGGGCGAGACCCAGATGCTCGTGAACGTCTGGCGCTGCACGCTGAGCAGCGACCGCGTGTCGGCGGAGAGACTGACGCCCCTGTAGTCGGTCAGGTCGTTCGTCACCCTGCGCGCGTACCCGTCCGGGTAATCAATGTGCCAAATCTGCATGAAGGCCGAGTCTTCGCTCTGGGCCGTGATGACCAGGCTGTTCGTGTCGCGCAGCCAGTTGAGCTGGCCCACTTCGACCCAACGCTTGCTCGTGATGACTTTCTCCACGCGGTCGGAGACGCGCACCTCCTCGACCTTCATGTAGAAGCCTGCGGCGTCGCTCGTCTGCGTGGCGAACACTATTCTTTGGCCGTCGGGCGACCACGCGGGCGCGCTGTTGAGCGACATGTGCTCGGGGAACTTGCGCGAGGTGAGTTGCTGTTGGCCGCCGCCGTCCACGTTCGCGACGATCAAGACCTCTTCGCCCTGGTCCGGGTTGACGCGGACGAAAGCTATCTGTTTGCCGTCGGGAGAAAATCCGACGGGGCTGTCGGCTCCCGCCTTAATCTCACGCACGGAGCCGCCGAGCGCGGGAACCTGGAAGAGGCGGCCCGGCCCGCCGCCCGTGCGCTCCTCCGTGACGTAGTAAATGTAAGTGCCGTCGGGCGAGAAGGTCAGTCCGCGATAGTTCACTTCCGCGGGCGGGACGATGCGTATGTTGTTGGAGACGGCTATCTGCCTGACCCAGAGTCCTTGTTTCCCGGCCTCGTCAATCGCGTAAGCCGCCTGCTTGCCGTCGGGCGAGATGGCCGCGTTCGAGACGTTGCCGCTCGACGTGAGCCGTGCGGTCGTCGTGGATTGGAAACGCGCGGCGGCGGGCTTGCTCGGCTGCAAGAGCCTGAAAAGTGCGAAGATTAAGACTGCGGCCAGAATCATGGCCCCGGCCCCGAAGAACCAAACCTTCCTGCCGGACCTTCTCTCTTCGCGCACGCCGCTCGTGTCAACCGCCGCGCCGACGCTGCTCGTCTGAGGCACGCTGCTTTCGGCGGCGGCACTCGTCGTGATTGACAGGTGCTGGCCCGACGGCGGCTGGCTCGTCTCCATCCAGGGCACGCGCCCCGAAGAAGGTTCCACGCTACGCGTCGGGTCCGTGCTGCGCTCCAGGTTGGAGGGGCTGACGCGTTCGAGCAAGTTAAGGTAGCGCGGGTCGTTGCGCAGGGCGTTGAACTTCGGCTCGGTGCCGAGCCACGTCATCCACGGGTCGCGCTCGCGGTAAGCTTTTTCGAGACAGTTGAAAGCCTCGTCCGTTTCGTTCAGCCCGGCGTGGATGATGGCCGAGTGGTAGGCAGAGACGTAGCGGCCTTGCTCGGACGTGCGGTGCATCTGGGCCAGAATCTCCCGCGCCTCGTCCGCGCGGCCTGCGGCGGCCAGCGCGTGCCCGAGCGCCCACAGCGGGACGATTGTGCCGGACAAAAGCTCCGACGCCTTGCGCCCCGCGGCAATCGCTTCGTCGTAGCGTCCGACGCGCTCAAGCGCGGCCGAGAGCGGGATATAGGTGATAGGGAAATCCGGGGCGGCCTCAATGGCTTTCTGCGCCTCCGCGATGACGCGGTCGAACTCGCCCGACTGGTACAGGGTCCAGCACAACATCGCGAGGTCCATCTGGGAGAGCGGGTTGATCTCCAGCGCGCGCCTGATCTCCCTTTCCCCCTCCTCGAAGCGGCCCGAGGCCGTGAGCAGGTTGGAATACCACTGGTGCGCGTTCGCGTAGTTGGCGTTGAGCTTAATCGAGCGGAGGTACAACTCTTCGGCGCGTTCCAGGTCGTAGTCGTAGCAGAGGGTCGCGAACGCGAGCACCGCGTGCGCCTCCGCGAGCGTCTCGTCAATCCGCAATGCCTTCCTGGCCGCGATCTTCGCCTTCGGGTAGCAGTCGCGCGGCGCGAGGCGGTGGAAGATGCCGGCCCAGACGTAATAGTCTGCGATGCCGACGTGTGCCATCGCGTAGTTCGGGTCGAGGCGCACCGCCTCCTTGAAGAACTCAAGGGCGAGGCCCAGAGATTCGTCCGTGAACTTGCTCCAGTGGAAGCGCCCCTTCATGTAAGCCTGGTAGGCCGTGGCGTTCTCCGTCTCGCGCTTGTTGAGCGCCTCGCGCTCCTCGCCCGTCAGTTGGGGGATGAGCGCTTCGGCCACCTGGCTCGAAATGGAGTCTTCGACGGTGAAGATGTCCGTGAAGTCTTCATCGAACTTAGTGGCCCAGAACGGCGTGCCGTCCGAGACGCGGACCAGTTGGACGGTGACGCGCATGCGGCTGCCCGCGCGCTGAATCCTCCCGTCGAGGACAAAGCCGACGTTCAATTCGTAGCCCGCGACCTGCGCGCTGTGCTCGCCGTCGTAATACTTCAAGACGGAGCTGGTGGGCCGGACCATGATGCGGTGAATGTTGCTGAGCTTGGTGATGATGGCGTCGGCCAGGCCCATCCCTAAGAACTCGTCGCCCTTCTCCTCGATTCTCAGCACCTTGAAGGGCAGCACGGCGATTGAGCGGCCGCCCGTGGTCGGCTCATCCGTGACGGCTTCCGCCACGCCCGAGGGCGGAAAGTAGGGCGGCGCGGAGACGGGACGGCCCTCCACGTAGTTCGAGAGGTCCGCGGCGAACTCTTCGACCGACTGGTAGCGGCGCTGCGGCTCCTTTCTGAGCGCCTTCATGACGATGTTGTCCAGGCTCCCCGAAAGCTGGCGGCGCAGTTGTTCGGGCGTGGAGTTGCGCGCGCGGCTGACGGTCTCAGGCGTGATTTCGAGTGGGGGCGCGCCGCTGATAGAGTTTATGACCTCTATCTGGCTGACGGCGATGCTCGGCCGCTCAGGCTCTTGTTCGCAGATGACGCGGACCAATTCATATGGCAGGCGGTTCTTCAGGCGATACGGGCGGTGGTCCGTCAAAAGCTCGTAGAGCATGACGCCGAGCGCGTACACGTCCGAGACGACCGTGGCCGTTTCGCCCCTTACCTGCTCGGGGCTGGCGTATTCGGGCGTCATCATCCTGAGCGCGGCGGTCGTAGGGTCTAAGGTGTGCCCGCCGAGTTCGGGGTTCAGAATCTTGGCGATGCCGAAGTCCAAGAGCTTCGGCGTCCCGTCGGCCGTGACGAGGATGTTCGAGGGCTTGAGGTCGCGGTGGATGATGAGGTTCTGGTGCGCGTAATGGACCGCGTTGCAGACCTTGAGGAAGAGGCGCAGGCGTTCGGGGATGGAGAGCCTTTGCGTGTCGCAGTAGTAGTGCAGAATCTGGCCCTCGACGTACTCCATGACGAAGTAGGGCAGACCGTCCTCGGTCGTGCCGCCGTCGAGGAGGCGCGCGATGTGCGGGTGGTCTAAGCTCGCGAGAATCTGCCGCTCGTTGCGGAACCTGCGAAGCACGAAATCACTATCCATGCCCTGCCTGACTAGCTTGATGGCGACCTGCTTTTTGAACTGTTCGTCGTCGCGGGTCGCAAGGTAAACGGTCCCCATGCCGCCCTGGCCTATTCGACGAATGATTTTATAAGGGCCGATGTTCGGCTCTTGAAACAGCTCTGCTTGCTCCTCGTCGGACAACACGAGGGTCGGCTCGTCTTGCAGCCACCCGGTCGGGCCATCCAGATTCGTTTTGCTCGACAGCCTGGTTTCCTGCCCTTGAATCGAGATCAGGGCTTCAACTTCGTTTCGAAGGGACGCATCGTCCCTGCAAG
>DATFCB010000656.1:0-14496 GCA_035253525.1 Pyrinomonadaceae bacterium
GTCGTCTCTGGGGATGGCGACTGTCAGAACTCGAACGCCGATGATAGTGGCAACAGTTGCACGTGGGCAAGCGTGCGTTAAAAAGTACGAAGGGCGCGGCGAGAAAGTTTAACCTTCTCGCCGCGCCCTTCGTCGGGCCGCCCGTGACTCGCGGACGGGCGTTTTTAGTTCCGGCTGATGCCGCCGCCGTCGAGCGCCGTGTAAACGTCCGGCGTGTAGAGGCCGAGCCAGGGGTCCGTGCTCGGCGTCTTGAAAAGCTCCGAGTAGACCAGCTCGTTAAAGCTCTCTACGTCGCCGCCCATCCCCGTGGCGAACCAGGCGTGCAGCTTAGTGCGCATCAGGTAATCGTTGCGCACGGTGTCCAGGGCCAGGTACTGCTCAAGGTTTTTCTGCGTGCGTGCGAGCAGCGCCTGGTCCGCGCGCAGGCTACTGTTCTGACGCGTGATGAGAGCGAGGCTCGCTTTGTCCAACTGAACGTCCTTCGCGTGGAGCGCGGCGATCTTGTTCCACGAAGAAATGTCCGTCGCGGCTTCGAGCGCCGTGGCGTCCGCCGTGATGCTCTTCAGGATGTCAACCTCCGTCGCCCTCTTCGAGATGGCGAGCGGGGCCACCTGGATTGCGCCAGGGTTCTGTCGCCTGCGCTCGATTCTGGCAACTACGTCCGCAGGGACGCGGCCACCCGTCTTGGACACGTCCGCGGCCCAGTCGCGCGCGATTGTTTGAATCCGCCCGTTGTGATAGAGGCGCAGCGCTTCCCAACGCTTGTTAGGCTCTTTCCCCTCGATCTGTTTGGCGAGCGTTTCGGCTTGCGTCAGGGCGCGCAGGAAGGCTGCTGGGCCGTAGAGTCCCGGGAGCGCGTCCACGACCTGGCCCTCGCGGTCGAGGATGTAGTGAATGCTGTTGCCCGTGACGGTGCGTTCGAGCTTGCGGCCGTCGCCGTAGTCAATCGTCACGCGCGGCGCGGGGCGGACCGATTTCCAGTGGAGCACGAAATGCTCGCGCAGGTATTGCGAGACTTCCGCGTTGGCGTAGAGCACTGTGCGGAAGAAGCGGCTGTTGGCGCAACTGAACTCCTCGTCTAATTGGCCCAGCAGGCGCAGCGAGAGAAGCGTCTTGCCGCTCGCCTTGGCCGCCGCCTTGGCCTCCTCAAAATCCGTGTACCAGTAGAGGCCGGAGGCGTAAGCATTGCGCTGCCGGCTGACGGCGTCGAGCGCGGCCGACAGGCGTTGCCACTCCTGCTCGTTGACGGCTTGGCCCGCGCGGGCGCGTGCGATTTCGGCGGCGTGGGCGTCGAGCAGAATCTGCAAGCCGCTTGGCCCCATCGCGCGCAGCTCCGTGACGGCTGGGCCGGATTCCGCAGGGTTTTCGGAGAGGGCCAGACGAGCTAAGGCTTCGGGCCGCTCGCCGGCTGCGGCGGCCGCCGTGGTCAGGGCCAGACAGATAAGCGCGAAAACGGGCGTGAAAAGTTTGAGACGCATGGAAATCCTCCTAAAAAGAGAAGGCATGACGCGGGGAGACCCAGCCAGCGACTTTGAATGCTTTAGTGCGGGGCGCGTTGCATGCCTCACGGCGAATGACGCGCGGCGGGCGGAGGTTTTGCGATTGCGGATTGCGGATTAAGAAAAGGACGGCAACAGAGGGAACGACTCAACCCCTTTGCGCCTTTGCGCCTTTGCGTGAAAAACCCAAATCACTCACGCTGGAGGCGCAAAGACGCAAAGGAGAGCTTGACGCTTTCTTCCAATCCGCAATCGTTTCAGGCTGCGGGTTTCGTTTGGGCGACCCAGAAGGCGCGGCGGACGACCCAGATGCTGCGGCGGTCGTTGACCTTGCTGATGTAGCCGACGAAGAGCCGGTCGCCGCTCAAGGCAGCCGCCGGAAGCTCGCCGGTGTTGGCGAGCGTTGAGACGGCGGCCTCGTTCGCGAGCGGCGCGGACATGACGCGCGGCGAGCCCGTAGCGTTGCTCTCCCAGATGACGGTCGGGCTGACCTGCGCGTTCGCCAGCAGGTACGGGTTGCCGCGCGCCTGCCCCTTGGCGAAAGGCTTGCTCTCGGAGAAGGTCTTGCCGTCGTCGCGCGATTCGGCCCAGTAGAGGCCGGGCTCGCCCTTGTCACCTTCCGTGTACCAGACGACTCTCAGCGCGCCGTCCGTCTGCGCGGTCGAAAGCGCAGGGCCGGAGACAGGGCACGAGGCGGTCATCCAGCGGTCGTCGCTGACGATGGTCGGCTTACTGAAAGTCTTGCCGCCGTCTGTGGATGCGGCGAGCGCGATGTGGCGAAACTCGCCCGGCAAGACCTGCCGCCAACTGGCGTAGACGCGCCCGTCCTTGCTTGCCGCGACCGCGGTCTTGCAGCACGGGCAAGCCTCCTGGCCCAGACGCTGATTCGCGCCGAAGGAGCGCCCGCCGTCATCGGACGAAGCGAAGAAGACTTCGCGGTTCGCTTCCATGTGCTCCATCTTCCCGCCCTTGCCCGGCGGCGGCATGACGACGTTACGTTCGTCCAGCCACACGACGTAGACACGCCCGTCCGCTCCGACCGCGAGCGAGTGCATCGCGTGAGTGACTTTCTTTCCGTCGTCATTCACTTTCACAGGCGGCCCGAAAGTCTTGCCTGCGTCGCGCGAGGCGGAGAGATAGAGATCGTTGGCGTGCCCCTGCACGTCCGCGATGCGCGCGGTCCAGCCGACGTAGATTGTGCCGTCGGGGGCGACTGCCACTGTCGGCGGGTCGCCGCGCCACGCCGTCGCCTCGCCCGTGTTCGGGTTGACGCGCACAGGAGACCCTTTCGCCTGCCCGTCGCGGTCAACGTGCGCGAGCATCACGTCCGCCTCTTTGTTCTCGCGGTGCTCGACCCACGCGACGTAAATTGTGCCATCCGCTCCGGGCGCGATTGACGGCTCCGCAGCGTCCGCACCCTCGGCCGAGACGCGTACGGGTTTGGGTGAATCAGGTTCGCCCGGCGTGGCCTTAATCGTTTCTTGCCTGGTCTGTTGCGCGCAGCCTGCCAGGAGCAGCGCGAGCGCGATTGCTGTGATGATTGCCGGTTTCTTCATGTTCTCTTCCTTGGTTTCAAAAACTGAAGCGCAAGCCCAGTTGAATCTGGCGCGGGTCGCCAGCGGCCGTGGGCCGGCCGAAAGTCGCGAGCGGCGCGGAGCCCGTGCCGAAGACGTTGTTGGGGAGTTGCAGGTTAGCGCGGTTCAAAACGTTGAACCCTTCGGCGATTGCTTCGAGGCCCAGACGCTCCGTCAGACGGAACTTGCGGCTCAGGCGCAAATCGAGCGAGGCGTAGTCGAAGCCGCGGCCGGTGTTGCGCCCGACGCCAACGGGGCGGTCGTTGAAGTTCGTGTCGAAGTTGCGGTCGTTGCCCGTCAGGATGTTGAAGGGCAGCGCCGAAGCATAGGTGAAGATGTAACTCAGCTCGAAGCCTTCGAGCGCGCGCCTGAGCGCCGAAGCATCGTCAGCGCGCGGCGCTTGGATTGAGCCGCTGAAGGTCAGGCGGTGGCGCTGGTCGTTGTCGGAGAGTCCGCGCTCGTCGCTCAGGTCGAAATTGTTCTGCGGCGAGCTGAAGAAGAAGTTGCCCGCGTCGTCAATCGCCTTCGAGAAAGTGTAGGAGACGCGCGCGCTCGTCCAACGGGTCGCGCGCTTGTTGAAGGCGACGACGAGCGCGTTGTAACGGCTCCGGCCAGAGCTTTCAAAGCGCGAGATGTTGCCGAAGCTCGGGTCGGGCCGTCCCAGATTTGGCACACCGGCGGACGCGGGAAAGCGCGGGACGTTGACGTTGCGCGACAGGATGAGGTGCTGCCCGCGCAAGTTTATGTAGCCCACCGAGAGCGAAGAGTCCCAGGGCAGCTCGCGCTCGATCTGCACGTTGAGCTGCTGGCTGTAGCTGTTCTCAATCTCAGGGTCAATCCGCGTGACGTTCGGCTTCGTCAGTAAATTAGTCGGCTGTGCGGCGAGCACGTTCGGGAAGACGGGTGCGCCCGCCTGCGTCGGCGAGAGTTGGACGACGACGTACTTCGTACCGTCGCGCTGGAGCGCGTTGGAGGTGGCGCGCAGCGGGACGCGGTCGAAGTAGATGCCGAAGCTCGCGCGCACGACCGTTTTCCTATCTCCGGGCGAATAGGCGAAGCCGACGCGCGGCGCGAAGTTGTTCGCGTCCGTCTCAATCGGGTCCGGCAGGAATTGCGCGTCGTAGCGCAGGCCCAGGTTCAAGGTCAAGTCAGGCCGCGGCCGCCACTCGTCCTGCACGAAAAGCCCGATATTCGGATTCGACTGCGACTGCGAAGGCGCGCCGAAAGCTTGTTGGAAACTGCTGTAGCTGCCGGCCAGAAAATTGTTGAGCGAGGTGAAAGTGTAAACGCCCTGCAACGCGCCGGGGAAGTTGATGTCCACACGGTTGTAGAGAAAGTCAACGCCGGCCTTGAGGGAGTGCGCGCCGCGTTGGAGTGAGACGTTGTCAACCAATTCGTAGAGGTCTATGGCGCGCGCGAGCGGCGAGAAAGTCGCTGTGCCAAAACTGGCGACGCCCGAGATGTTGACCGCAGGCCCCAGCGAGTCGTTGACGGGAGCAGACAGGCGGCTGCGCGTGAACTGAAAACGCGCCTCGTTGATCGCGCGCGGGCTAAGCGTGGTCACGTTGTTGGCGGCGAAAGTCTGGTCGCGGTCCGCGAGGCTCGTCCCGCGGCTGACGCTGTTGAGGCCGCCGACCGTGCGCGAGTTGACAGCAGAGATGTCGTAAAGGCTGTAGCGCGCAGAGAACAGGTTCGCGGCGTTTATCCTGTGATCCACGCGTGCGAAGAAGTTCGTTGAATCGAAGCCGCCGGGGACGACGCCTGTCTCTATGGGCGGCCCGCCGTAGCCGACTTGATTCAAACGGTTGTTGATGGCGGCGACCGCGAAGGGCGCGATGGTGATGACGTTCGAGTCGTTGCGCCGCGTCTGCTCGAAGTTGGTGAAGAGGAAAGTGCGGTCGCGGACGATGGGGCCGCCGAGGCTTGCGCCGTACTGCGTCTGCGTCAGCAAGTCTTTGCGCGGGGCGAGCGGGTTGCGCGCGTCGAGGCGCTGGTTGCGAAAGAAACTGTAGAGGCGGCCGCGCCATGTGTTCGTGCCGGTCTGCGTGATGATGTTGACGACGCCGGAGGAGGCGCGGCCGAACTCGGCTATGCCGCCGGAGGTGACGACCTGGAACTCGCGTATCACCTCCTGGCTGTAGAAGGTGCCGGCGAGGTCGGCCGCGTCGTCGTTGGCCGAGAGGCCGTCAACGATGAAGCCGTTGTTCAGGTTGCGCTGGCCCGCGATGGAGAGGCCCGTGCCGGGCACGGCCGAAGTCTCCGCGAAGCGCTGGTTGCTCCCCGTGTTCGTGCGCGAAACGGCCGGCACGAGCAAGGCGAGGTCAAGATAGTTGCGGCCGTTCAAGGGGAGCGCGTCAATCTCGCGCGGCAGCACGGTCTCGGCCACCTGCGTGCGCGCGGCCTCGATGAGCGGCACGTCCGTGGTGATGTTTACGTTGCCGGTGACGCCCGCGACCGAGAGCTTGAGCGGCACGTCGAGCGCCTGGCCGAGCGTGAGCGTCAGCTTCTCGCGAAGAGGCTCGAAGCCCGCGTGCTCGACTGCTAATTCATAAGGGCCTGCGGGCAGGTAAGCGAACCTGTAGCGGCCTTCGGCGTCGCTCGTAGCCGTCTGTGTTTGGTTGGTGTCCAGGTTAGTGACGGTGACGAGCGCGCCGGATACGGCCGCGCCCGCGGAGTCTTCGACGCGTCCGCCGAGCGTGGCCGAAGTCACCGTCTGTTGTGCCAGAACGGAAGACGCGAATGAGCTGATGAGCGCGGCAAGCAGCAATGCGCGCAGAAGTGTTGTCCTCGGCGCAAGCGCGCGGGACGGGGAAATGTTTCTCATCTCCAATAGCCTTTCGACGGCGCGCGAAGAATGCGCGTGCCGTCATGGTGCTCAAGTGTCAGTCGAGAAAGGCGAAGGCCGGGCCGCTTCTGTGCCGAAACGACCTGCCGAATGGGTGTGCCATTCTCGAAATCTCACTACGGCTGCGGGCACGCGCGAATAGGCGACGGCGCGGGCGGACGCCAGCGCGAATGAAAAGCGCGTGGCAGCCGATAGTGTTTAAGCTGAAAGGTTGATGAGAGAGGTGGGCGGGGCGCGGGGCCGCGCCTGCCGGACGTGGTCGGCAGACTTCGGCGTGAGCTGATTGGCCTGGCCCACGAAAGAACGAATTGTGGACGGGCGAGGCTGTGCCTTGACGACGATTGACGCGGCGTGGCGCGGGCGGCGCACCTGCGAAGAACTGAAAGCCGCGGCGGCGCATTCGGGCGAGCACGGCTTAGTCAAAGCCCTCGAAGAGACGCTCGTCGTCCTCCGGCGTGATTCTTTAGTGGCGTGAGTCGCGTGATGCGCCGAAGAGTGTTTCGAGCCGTGCGCCGCGTGGCCGTCTGACCGGTCGTCGCCCTCGTCGTCGGGCGCTTGAGCTTCGCTCTCATCATCGCCGAGGCCGGAGTTGCAAGAGCCGGCCATGTGCGGCGACTTGCCGACGCAGCAGGCCATCCCGCATTCGTGCGACGATGCGAAGGATCCCGGCGGTGCAAGAGCCGCGAGCACGACGAGCGCCAGCATCAACGCCAGAACGATGCGGGCGATTGACGCGCGGGCCGTGACACTTGCTTGGCGCGAGACTGGCACAGGGGAAACTCCGTTTGGGCCGCGAGGCGTTTACCGGTGACGTTGCGGATTCTGTCACAAAAGCGGAAGAGAATGCAAAATTAAAAATGAAAAATGCAAAATTGAGGCTGAAACCGTTCCGACTCGTGACGCCTGTACAAAAGTCTCACGCCAAGGCGCAAAGACGCAAAGAAGGCCGCAAAGCAGTTGAATGCCGCTTTCCCTTGCGTGCTTTCTTCGCGCCTTTGCGCCTTTGCGTGAGACAGTCGCTCTCAACTGACAACAGTAATAATTTGGCATATCCTCACATCGTCGGCGCTTCGGTTGTCGTCGCCGCCGTCTCGATGTCGCCCGCGAGCACGACCGTCAGGTGGTCCGGGCGGAAGTATTTGCGAATGGCGGCGTTGACCTCCTCGATGGTCACGGACTGGATGATCTGCGGGAAGCGGTCTACGTAGTCCAGGCCGAGCTTGTAGAACTCCGCGTTCCAGACCGCGCTGGCGAGTCCCGCGTTCGTCGCCAGACCCACCTTGAAAGAGCCTATGGCCGATGATTTCTCGTCGGCCAACTCTTCCGGGCGGATGCCGTTCTCGACGTAGTCGCGCAGGACGTTGATGGCCGAGTTAATCGCCTTCTCGATGTTGTTCGGGTTGACGGAGACGCCGACGTACCACGGGCCGGCGGCCAAGGAAGGCGCGCGGAAGCGCGAGTTGATGCCGTAGGTCAGACCCTCCTGGTCGCGCACGCGCAGGCCGAGGCGCGACGAGAGCGTGCTTTCGCCGAGCGCGCTGTTGGCTAAGAGCGCCGCATAATAGTCTTTCGATTCGCGGCGCAGGGGCGCGGCCGAGCCGATCAGGATGTCTACGTTCGCTTTGTCTTTCAAGAGCACGACCTCGCGCAACATGCCGGAGCGCGGCTCGGGGTCAGTGACGTTGATGTCAACGCTCTCGGGACCGGCGAAGTCGCCGAACGCTTCCGCAAACTGACGGGCCACCTCGTCCGCCCGCACGTCGCCCGCGACCGAAAGAATGAGCGAGCGCCCGCCGTAGTATTTCGAGTAGAAGGCGCGCACGTCTTCGACCGTCACCGAGCGGACGCTCTCAATCAGCTTCTCGCCCGGTGGTAAGTAGAAGGGGCTGGCCTCGTCGAAGGTCAACTGCATGAAGCGCTCGCGCGCGCGGTAGCCCGTGTTGGACTGCTGGTCCTGAATACTTGAGACGATCTGCTGCTTGAGCTTTTCCAATTCTTCCGCGGGGAACGCGGGCTCGCGCAGCGCCTCGGCCATGGCGGTCATGACGAGCGGCAAGTCTTTCGAGAGCGTGCGTGCGGCGACGGCGACGGCGAAGTGGTCGGCGGAGAAGTCCAGTTGCGCGCCGACGCGTTCAAGGTCGCCCGCGAGTTCCAGCTTGGTGCGCCGCTGTGTGCCACGCTCCAGCATGTTCGCGGTAATCTCTGCCAGGCCGGGCTTGTCGCGCGGCTCGAAGTATGAGCCAGCGCGGAACGAGCCGCGCAGCGAGACGGTCGGGACCGTGTTGTTTTCGAGGACGAGCAGGACCGCGCCCGTCTCAAGCTCTGTGCGCCGGATGCGGCCCGCGAAGTCCGAGCGCCCGGCCGAAGCGGGCGTCACGGGCTCGGCCGCGTCCGAAGATTTGCTGCCGCGCGGCGAAACCGATTGCTGCGCCTCCTCCTGCGGCGTGGTGGAGCCGCCCGACGCGTGCTCTTCGTCGCCGCCCGCCGGCCGCGCCCCGCTCTCCGAGACCTCCGACAGTTCGGCCGCCGCGCCGCCGTCATCAGCCCTGCGGTAAAACTGCACGCCCCTCTTGATCGCGGCGGGCCGGGAAGCGTTCGAGTCTTGTTCCCGAATCTGCGGCGGGCCGCCGTTGCCTTTGCCCCCGCCGCCCGGCTGCTTCGGAATGAAGTGGCCGACGGTGCGGTTGTCTTCGGTGAGGTATTTTTGTGCCACGTGCTTGATCCGCTCGGGCGTGACGCGCGAGATGTTCTGTTCGTAGTCCTTGTAGAAGCGCCAGTCGGCGACGGCCTCCGCCTCGGACATCTGCATGGCGATGTTGAGAGTGCCGTCGCGGCTGTAGGCCACACGCGCCGCGATCTGCTGCTTGGCCTTCTCGACCTCCGCCTCGGTCAAACCTTCTTCGGCCACCTTGCGCAGCTCATCCAGAATCGTCTCTTCAATCTTCTGCACTTCCACGCCCGGATGGACGGTCGCGTGGACGTTGAAGAGTCCTGGGTCGCGGTGCAGGTCCACGCCCGCGTGCGCCTCCACGGCCAGCTCGGTCTCGACCAGCGCTTGATAAAGGCGGCTCGTGATGCCGTGCGACATGGCGACAGAGAGGACGACGAGCGGGTAGATGTCGTTATCCTCCGGCGGGTCGGCGGCGCGCTTCGCCAGTTCCTCGTTCGAGAGCACCGTCGTCTGCCCGAGCACGCCCGGTGTGTGAAAGGCCACCTGCACCAGGGCCAATTCCCCTGCGCGGCGAATGACCAAACGGCGCTCGCCCTGCTGCTGCGGCTCCTCCGTGTAGACTTCGGGAATCGAATGGTCGGGCACGGGGTAAGCGCCGAAATATTTATTGATCAACTCCAACGCCGCGAGGCGCTCGAAGTCGCCGACGAGGATGACGGTCGTGTTATTCGGCTGGTAGAACGTGTCGTAGAACTCTTTGAGGCGCGAAGTGGGCACGCCTTCAACGTCCGCGCGCCAGCCGATGGTCGGATGATGATAGGGGTGCTCGCGGAAGGCCGCCGCGTAGACGGCTTCTTCCAGAACTTCGGACGGGTCGTTCTGCCCGAGTTCGAGTTCGTTGCGCACGACCGTCATCTCGGACTGTCGGTCCGCGTCCGAGATCAGGGAGTTGCGCATCCGGTCGGCTTCGAGCTTGATGGCAAGCTCCAACTGGTCCGAGGGCACGGTCTCAAAATAGTTCGTGCGGTCGTACCAGGTGGTGGCGTTAAAGCCCGCGCCGATTTTTTTCAAGGTCGCGGCGATCTGCGTGTTCTGTTCCTTGTTGAAGGTGGGCGTGCCCTTGAACATCATGTGTTCGAGCAGATGCGTGGAGCCCGTGTAGCCGACGGCCTCGTTGCGCGAGCCGACCTTGTAGAGGACCATCACGGTGGCGACGGGCGCGACCCTGTTCTCCACGAGCAAGACCTTCATGCGGTTGTCTAACCTGTATTCCCGAATCCCGTCAGATTCAGCCACGAACGTGAGGCCGGCGGGCAACTGCTCCACAGTCATTGACCATTCTTCTCCTTCGCTGTCTTCTTCCGGCGGCAAACACAGAACGAGAATATCTGACCATTTTTGCCGCGCTTTCGCTATAATCCGGTGGTAAGAGGAGATTACCACAATGCAGCCGATTGCCATACGCTACTGCGTCGTTTGAAACTACCGACCGCGCGCCGCCCGTGTGGCGGACCTGCTCGAACGTGAGTTGAAAGTCAGCGCGCAGCTCGTCGAAGGGGACCGCGGCGAGTTCACGGTCTGGGTGGGCGACCGTGTTGTCTCCAAGAAAAACTGGCTCGGCTTCCCCGAGGACCAGAAGGTACTCGAAGCCGTCCGCCAGGCGCTCGCGACGGATCAGGCGTTGGGCCAAAATTCTTAAGAAGCTGTACGGGACTTAAATAGTCGTCAGCGCGTGCCGTCGTGCATCAGCTTTGGGCTTTGCGGCAGGAGGTAGTCCTGTGCCAGTCTCTTCAACTCGTCCAACCCCGCACACTTCTCACAGGCGTGGACGTGCGCGGTCCTGCCGTCCGTCGTCAGGATGAATCTCCCGTCCCGGCTGAACGAGGACGTGTCGTTCTGCCCTGTGTGCCCGCTAATCGTCGCCAGGCTCCTCCCCGTGTTCACGCTCCAGAGGCGCTCCGTGCCGTCCGCGCTGCTGGTCAGTATGAGTGTGCCGTCGGGACTGAAGGCCACGCTCGTGACCGGGGCGTCGTGGCCGCGCAAGAACACTGGATTGCCCCTCTCCTCTTCGGGCAGCCACTTCCAGAGCATTGCGACGGTGTTGCCGCCGCCCGCCGCGGCGATGTATTTTCCGTCCGGGCTGAAGACGGCTTTGGAGAAACTGTCACCCATGACGTTCGAGGCGCTGTTCAAGACGACCGGCCTGGAACGTCCTTCCTTCGACTGCCAATCCCAGACGAGCACGGCCCCATTCAGCGGAAGAAGTGAGCCGAGGCTCGCGACAACATACCGATTATCAGGACTGAAAACGGCGCTCCAGAAGATGCGGCCGTCCTGTGCCTGTGGGGTTTCCCCTTTATGTAAGATGAGCGGATTGTTCCTGCCCGCCTCGTCCCGCCGGTCCCAGATGCAGACTATGTTGGAGCCAGGGCTGAGCGGGTCGCCGGTTCGCCCCGACCTCGCTCCCCCGCCCGCAGCGACGACGTAGCGGCCCTCCGGGTCGTGGCTGAAGGCGACGCTGTTAATAATATTCCTGCACCCCCCGAGCATGAGAGGGTCCGTTTGGCTCTGCGCCCATTCCCAGACCGCCACGTCGCTTTCAAGAGTGCTGTAAGTGCTGCCGACCTGCATCGCGGAGGCCGCTATAAATTTGCCGTCGGGGCTGAACGAGGCGTTGCGCAGTGATGAGTTGCGGGAGGCGAGAAGTTCAGCCAGGAGCTTCGGCGGGGCTTTCCCCAACGCCTCCCAGTTCCAGACTCGGACCGGGCCGAGGCCGAGCGTGGTGGTCACCACCAGGCTGGCGTCCGGGCCGAACGACGCGCTCTGAATGTTCGTAGGATGCGCGGGCAGCGAGGCGATAACCTGTTCGCCCTCCATTCTCCAGAACCGCGCCGTCTGGTCGGCCCCGACCGTCAGGATAGACTTCTCGTCGGGGCTGAACGTCGCGCTCTCTATGACGGCCATATGCCCGCGCATGACCGCCAGGGCGGGGATGTTGACGGAAATCTGTCCAGACTCCGCCGCGGAGCGCGCCGTCTCCGGTTTCCACAAGCGGGCCGTGTTGTCCCAGCCGTAGGTGAGCACATACTGGCCTTTGATAGGGCTGAAGTGTGCGCCCATCAGGCCGCCCGTGTGGCCGCTGAGAATCGCCGGGTGCGCGCTCATGATAGGGGACTGCCAATCCCAGACGCGCGCCGTGCCGTCGCTGCTCGCCGTCACGATAAACCTTTGGTCAGGGCTGAACTCGACGCCGGTGATAACGCCCGAGTGGCCTGACAGACGGGTTATCAAACCTCCCGTGCTCGTTTCCCAGACCCATGCCTCACCCGCCTCTATCCGCGCAAAGGTCGGACCTTGGACGTGCTTCTCAGATGTCGTGACAATGTACTCGCCTTGTAAGGGACTGAAGACTGCGAGCCCGACGGGTCTGTCTGCGTGCGGCAGCGTGCGAATGCCGGTCGCGCCCCGCTCAGGGTTCCAGGCCCAGAGGATTGCCTTGCCATCCTGCCCGGCGCTGATGATGTAGCGCCCGTCGGGGCTGAAGCTGACCCGATTGATCGCACTGTCATGCTCGGACATCAGGTGCTTTTGCTCGCCGGTCGCCGTTTCCCAGACCCAGACCACGCCGTTCTCTCCGGCCCCCGCCAGATACTTGCCGTCCGGGCTGAAGGCTATGGAGATAATTCGGCACTCTAAGCTACAGGTGGCCGTCGCAACGCCGTCCGGGACAGTTCCGTGCAAGACGCGCGGCCGGTCGTGTGAAGCGGCGTTGTTCCATTCCCATAAATAAACCGCCCTGCGATGCCCCAGGCTGCCCTCGGCGGCGGCCACGTAGTTTCCCGTCGGGCTGAAGGTTGTGCCCGTCAGGTAGGGCATCTCGTCTGGCGACTGTGTGCCGCTGCTGTCAGCCGTGGCCGGCAGCTTCCTGAACTTCTCGGCCGGGGGCGCTGTCAAAACTCCTACGCCCGCCCCGGTCCCGGCTTCGATGACGCGAACTTTGCCGTCGCTGCCGCCGAGCAGACTGAGTTTGCCCGACGGGTCAAACGCTTGAGCGCCGAGGCTTGTGAATGGCCCTGGGATGACGGCCCGGACGTGCGACTCGAAGAGAGCGCCGCGAAACGCATTCTCGGCCTGCTCTGTGTGTGCGTGGCCCAGCGCGACTTCGGCCTGACGCAGACTCGCCTCCGGGTCAACCGGCAAGAGGGAGAGCGAGGCGGCCGCGAGCTCGCGCGAGGTGGCTATCTGCTCCTGCTCGGTCGCTCTGGCCTCGGCGACGCGCTGACGGCCTTCGGCCGCGCGTGCCTTGCCTTCTGCTTTTTGTGCCAATAAGGTTTTCTCTTCCGCGAGCCGCGTGGCGCGATCCGCTTCTTCCCGCTTCTTTCTGGCCTCCTCGGTCGCCTCGTCCGCTTTCTTCTGCATCTGCTCGGCCAGGAGCCCGGCCGCGTCGGCCCTCTTCTGGGAGGCCCGCGCCTCCTCGTCCCTCTGCTTCGCCACGCGCTCGGCGGTGGCGGCTTTCGCCACTTGATTCCTGGCGATAAAGATGAAGACAACGCTCAAGACGACAAGCACCAGAAAGACCGAGAGCGCCGCCAGGAGCCACCTGAACATGCGCTGATTTCTGCGCGTGTACTTGAAGGACTTTTCGATGAAACTGATGACGTTCGTCGAAGGGTTGCCGGTCTCAAGCGCGGCCGGGTCTTTCTCGGCTTCGGTCGGGAGGCCCGGAATCAACTCGTACCAGTGCGCCCTGCCGACGGCCCCGTTGAAATCCACGGGCAGGATGGTGCGCCCGGTCTGTTTAAATTCCTCTATCTCTTTCGCGACAAATTTGGACACGGACGCGCCTTCAGTCCCTATGAGGACAAAGACCGTGCAGTTCTTTATCTTCTTGATGAGCGAAGGCGGCAGGTCGTGATTCGGCTCGACGCCCAGTTTATCTATGAAGCACGAGAGCTTGCGCTGCGTCAGTTGGTCTGCGATGCCGGCGGCGTAGAGCGCGCCGTCTCGCCGCGAGTAGGAGATAAAAATATCGTCGCCGAAAAGAGATTTGTAAGGCATCCACTCTTCTCCTTCACTATGCTGCCGATGACAGTTGACTGCTTTCGGTTTAATGGCTAAAGGAACCCTTGCGGCGGCAAGGGGGCCGAAAGGCGGCCGGATAGAATTGGCCGGCGGAAGTGGTAAGGCTCACAGCAGGAGCGCCGCGTGAGTACCGTGCAAACGCCTCGCCCGTCCTGACGCCGCCACCCTGCCATACGCGCCGCGGCGGGTCAAGGTTTTAACTGCGCGGCTCGCTCCGCCAGCATGTTGCAGAAGAGCGCGCCCTGTTCGAGGGCGTCGTCGAGGGCGAGGTGCGTGTGCGGGAGGTCGTCGAACCAGCGCCTGGGCATGACGGCCTTGGTCGTCTCGCGGAAGTCTGTCTTGAGGAGCGCCATCGCATAAGACTTGATGTCGAGGGCGTAGAAGGAGAAGGGGCTCGCGCCCGTGAACTTGTGCAGATACCACTGGACGAACATGTAGTCGAAGACTACAGGGTAGCCGACGAAGACGGGCGCGCCCGGAAGCGCTTTGAGCCAGGCGGCGTACTCGCTCATGGCCTCGGCGGGCGGGCGCTGGTCGCGCCTCGACGCGGCCCACGCTTCGGGCTGCGTCTCCCACCAGCGCATGGTGTCCGGGTGGCCGCTCGCGCCGGGCAAGGTTTCGAGGTTGGCGCTGAAAGTTGCGACGAGAGTTTTGTCGGCCAGGTAGGCGGCCGAGGCGAAGCTCAGCATGGAGTGTGGCCCTGGGACAGGCCCGTCCGTTTCGACATCCGTGCTCACATAGATTTCCGGCATGCGTGAGAAGCTAGCAGAAGTGAGCGCAGGAAGGGAAGGGAAAGCGACGCGGAGACGCGGCGATGAAAAGCAT
>DATFCB010000657.1:0-2252 GCA_035253525.1 Pyrinomonadaceae bacterium
GTCGTAATCAGGTCTAAGTTGAATTCGCGTTCCAGACGCTCCTGCACGATCTCCATGTGAAGCAGGCCGAGAAAGCCGCAGCGGAAACCGAAGCCGAGCGCGACTGAAGACTCAGGCTCGTAGAAGAAGGAGGCATCGTTCAAGCGCAGCTTGTCGAGCGCGTCGCGCAGCTCTTCATACTGGTTCGTGTCCACCGGATACAGTCCGGCGAAGACCATCGGCTTGATCTCCTGAAAGCCAGGGAAGGGCTCCTTCGTCGGCCGGGCGCTCTCCGTAATCGTGTCGCCAATCTGCACGTCGGCCACCTCCTTGATGGAGGCCGTGAGAAAGCCGACCTCGCCGACGCCTAAGCGGTCAATCGGGGTCGGGCGCGGGCGGTTGACGCCGAGCGTTTCGACCTGATAGTCGCGGCCCGTGTTGAAGAAGCGAATCTTCATGCCGGGGCGCACGCTCCCGTCAATCACGCGGAAGAGGACGATGACGCCGCGGTAAGAGTCGTACCACGAGTCGAAGATGAGCGCCTTGAGCGGAGCGTCCGCGTTACCTTTGGGCGACGGAACGTCCCTCACGATGGCTTCGAGAACTTCCGTCACGCCTGTGCCAGTTTTGGCGGAGGTCAGCACGGCGTTGTGCGTGTCGAGTCCTATGACGTGCTCGATCTGCTCCATGGCCTTTTCGGGCTCCGCGCCCGGCAGGTCAATCTTGTTGATGACGGGAATCAGTTCCAGATTGTTGTCTATCGCGAGGTAGGTATTGGCGAGCGTCTGCGCTTCCACCCCTTGCGAGGCGTCAACGACGAGGAGCGCGCCCTCGCAGGCGGAGAGCGAGCGCGAGACTTCGTAAGAGAAGTCAACGTGGCCGGGCGTGTCAATCAGGTTGAGCACGTAAGCCTGACCGTCCCTGGCCTTGTAATCGAGGCGGACGGCGTGCGACTTGATCGTGATGCCGCGCTCGCGCTCCAAATCCATGTTGTCAAGAACCTGCGCGGACATCTCGCGCTCCGTGAGCGCGCCCGTCAGTTCGAGCAGCCGGTCGGCGAGCGTGGACTTACCGTGGTCTATGTGCGCGATGATCGAAAAATTGCGTATGCGTTCTGGAAGCATATAAAAACAGTGACAAGTGACAAGTGACGAGTGACAAGTTAAAAAGGGATTCTAACTTGTCACTCGTCACTTGTCACTTGTCACTGTCTTTTAGCGTCTCACTATACGGATGGGCGGGGGGGCCATCAGGCTGGCGACTTCGCGCAGGGCTTCGAGGTGATTGTTCGAGAGTTCGAACTCGGTCGCGCCGAGGCGGACGCGGACGCGCCTGGCCTTAGTGATGTTGAGCAGCTCCGTATAGCTCAGGGTTATCTTGTTCCGTTCGAGCTTCATCCCCTTGGGGCCGTCGCCCGTCGAGTATTGCGCGGGGCCGCTGAACGCCCAGGCGCTGTTGCCTTCGGGCCGCAGGCTCAGGTCGTGCGCGTCGCGGAAGCGCAATTGTTTGGAGGCCGCGACGAAGATAATGTCTATCATCGGCGTCACTCGCAGCCGCGGGTCCGTGTAGTAGAACGAGGCCGCCAGGTGCAGCCCGTTGCCCAGGTCGTTCGGGTGCTCCAGCGTCGTCTTCATGCGGCGCGCGCGCTGGTCGTAGCTCGTCACGATCTCCGCGTTGTGCTTGTAGGGCGACGGCGGCGAGACGGTGCAGAACTTCTGGGCGTATCCGGTGGCTGTAAAAGTTAGAAAAAGGCCGAAGAGCAGGGGTATGCGTCTCAGGGGGATCATCTTGTCTGTTTATCTCCGCACGGTGGTCTAGGCTGGGGCTGCCTGGCCGGAACATTCATAACCCAGATTGAGTTTTGAGTAAAGAGAAAAGTTCAGAAACTTTACGGCGTGGCTTTCATCCACTCGACGCAGCGCAGCAAGTGCGAGCGCATCCCGGCGGCCGTCTCCTGGTGAATCCGGCCGTGGCCGGGCAGCACCCACTCGAAGCTGTAATCAAGGAGCCGCTCCATAGAGCGCGTCTGCTCCGTCCACGAATACCAGCAGGCCGTGCGGAAGGCCGTCAAGGTCTCGCGCGACGGGGACCAGGCCAGGTGGTCGCCCGTGAAGAGAAACTTGTCACGGTAGAGCAAGACCATGTGGCCGCGCGTGTGGCCGGGCACGGGGACGATGACGAGGTCGCGGTCGAGCCTGACTGCGCCTTCGCCCTCGATGACTCGTTCGACGCCGAGGCGGGCCGCGCCGTCGAGCGCGTGCATGACGCGTGTT
>DATFCB010000658.1:0-5147 GCA_035253525.1 Pyrinomonadaceae bacterium
CGTCAGCGACGCGGAGCCGAAAGAGGCCCGCTACCGCTCGTCCGCGCGGCGCATCCTGCGCACGGGCGAAGCGCCCCCGAACTTCAGGATTTTCGGGGCGGAGGAGGGGGAGACGAAGCTGCTGATTACGGGCGGGGATAAGCGTCTGGCTGCGGCCCTGCGCCGCGAGGCGCTGGCCGCCTTTGAGGACGAAGGCCCCACGGCCCGGCCCGCGGCGCGTTGACTCTCGCGCGTGAGTGGTTATAATAACGCCTTTTGCGCGCACACAGGCTGTAGCGCGGGGTCCAGGCAGGGTGTGTGAGTGATGCGAATCGAGCTTGACAGGCTGCAAGAGACGGGCGACCGGTTCGCCCACGTTTACAAGCCCGAAGAGCTTGTCCTGGACGAGGAGCACGCGCGTTTGACGTTGCCGCCCGAGGTCACGGGCCGCGTCCAAACCAGTGGCCGCGAGGTCCGGCTGAGGGGGAAAATCACAGCCCGCGCGGAAGTTGACTGCGACCGCTGTTTGAAGGCCGTCACGGTCCCTGTGGAGACAGAGTTCGACGTGACCTACGTCCCCGAAGAGGACTACAGGGAGAGCGAGGCAGCCGAGCTACAGGAAGAGGATTTGGGTCTTTCCGTCTTCGACGGCGAGACGATTGACGTGGACGAGCTTGTGCGCGAGCAGTTGCTCCTGAATCTTCCGGCGCGCGCCCTCTGCACTGAGGAATGCAAGGGACTGTGCCCCGTTTGCGGCGCGGACAGAAACGCGAACGCCTGCGACTGCGAAACCAAAGAAGTTGACCCGCGCTGGGCAGCATTAAAATCAGTGATCAGTGATGAGTGATAAGTGATAAGAAAAAACGCTTGTCTTTAACTCGTCACTTATCACTTATCACTTATCACTTTTTACGGAGTAATTATGCCTAATCCAAAACGACGCCATTCCAAGGCCCGCACGCGCAAGCGCCGGGCGCACGACGCTCTGCGCCAGCCGCAGACATCAACCTGTCCGAACTGCCAGGAGCCGCGCATGCCGCACCGCGTGTGCCCGAAGTGCGGCTTTTACAAAGGCCGTGAAGTAGTGCACGTCGAAGAGTCAGAATAAAGCTGGTGATAAGTAATAAGTGATGAGTGATGAGAAAGAGCTTCTTTCTTATACTTATCACTTGTCACTTATCACTTATCACTGCTCTTAAATGAAGCACGGGCAAAACGAATTGACCGGCAAGGTCGTCGTGGACGCGATGGGCAGTGACCACGCGCCGCACGCGGAGATTGACGGCGCTCTGGCTGCCACGCGCGACCTGGGGCTAAGCGTTATCCTCGTCGGTCAGACCGCAAAGGTCGAGCCCGAGCTGCGCCGCTGCGGATGGCGCAAGCAGGGCGACCGCAACATCGAGCTGGTCGAGGCCGAGGAAGTCATAGGCATGGACGAGCCGGTTGCGACGGCCGTCCGCCGGAAGAAGAAAAGCTCTTTGAGAGTCGGGTGCAAGCTCGTCACAGAGGGCCGGGCCGACGGCTTCGTCTCGGCCGGCAACACGGGCGCGGCGATGGCGACCGCGAAGATGGTCATAGGAATGCTGCCCGGCGTTGACCGGCCCGCGCTCGCCGCCATGATTCCGACCAAAGGCCCTAAGCCGACGCTCCTTTTGGACGTGGGCGCGAACGCCGAATGTAAGGCGCATCACCTGGCACAATTCGCCATCATGGGCGACGCGTATTGTCGCGCGGTGCTCGGCACCGTCAAGCCCTCTGTGGGCATGATGAGCATCGGCGAGGAGGAGGCCAAGGGGAACGACCTGACGAAGGAGGCGTTCCCGCTCCTTCGCGATTTGGGCAGCCTGAACTTTCTCGGCAACGTCGAGGGGCGTGACCTGTTCACGGGCGCGGTTGACGTAATCGTCACGGACGGGTTCACGGGCAACGTGATGCTCAAGCTCGCCGAAGGCTTGACCGAGGCGATGCTCTCGATGATTAAGCGCGAGCTGATCTCGTCGGCGATGACGCGGGCCGGGGCGATGCTCGCCAAGCCCGCGTTCCGCAACATCAAAAAGCGTCTGGACTATGCGGAGTACGGCGGAGTGCCCTTGTTGGGCGTGCGGCAGATCGTGATGATCGGCCACGGCAGCTCGAACGCGCGCGCGATTCGCAACGCCATCCGCAGCGTCAAAGAGTTTTCCGAGCACCGCGCCAGCCAACGCATCGAGCGTGGCATCGCAGAGACCAACGCGCGCGAGTACGCCGAGGCGGTCAATAGTAAATAGAAAATGGTGAAAGGACACGGGCCGGTCCCACGGCTTTGTCTTTTCACCATTTTCTATTTACTATTCACCATTCACCCAGAGGAAAGAGATGGCAAAAATAAACGCTGGCATCCTGGGGACGGGGCACGCTTACCCGGAGGGCATTCTGACGAACGCCGATCTGGAGAAGCTGGTGGACACGTCCGATGAGTGGATCACCAAGCGCGTCGGCATCAAGCAAAGGCGCAAGGCCGCGAAAGGAGAATACACGTCGCTCTTCGCCGTGCGCGCCGCGCGCCAGGCGATAGAGCGCGCGCGGATTGACCCCTCGGAGATTGACACGCTGATTTGTGCCACCGTCACGCCGGACCAGATTCTGCCCTCGACGGGCTGTTTGATTCAGGCCGAACTCGGGGCCAACAGCGCCGCCGCCTTCGACATCGCCGCCGCCTGCTCCGGCTTTCTCTACGGCCTGACGATGGCGAACGGGTTGATTCAGACCGGCCAGTCGCGCCGCGCGCTCGTCGTCGGCGCGGAAGTCCTGACGCAGTACGTTGATTACACGGACCGCTCCACCTGCGTCATCTTCGGCGACGGGGCGGGCGCGGCCGTCCTCGGCCCCGTCGAGGCTGAGAGAGGAATCCTGGCCGCGCGCATCAGGTCCGACGGGCGCTACGCGGAGCACCTTTACGCGCCGGGCGGCGGCACGCGCCTCGGCTCGACCGCCGAGACGATTGCGGCGGGCGAGCATTTTTTCAAGATGAAGGGCAACGAGCTGTTCAAAGTCGCCGTGCGCTCGATGACGGACGTTTCGCGCGAGGTCTTGGAAATAGCAGATAAGAAGGCCGAAGACGTTGACCTCTTCATCCCGCACCAGGCGAACCAGAGAATCACTGACGCGGTCGCGAGCAAGCTCGAAGTTGACGAGTCGAAGGTTTACTCGAACATCTCCATGCACGGCAACACCTCTTCGGCCTCGATCCCGATTGCGCTCGACGAGTGCGTCGAGGCGGGCCGCATCAGCGAGGGCGACCTCGTCCTGATGGCATCGTTCGGCGGCGGCGTCACGTGGGGCGGAGTGCTGGTGCGCTGGTAAACGATGACGATGCGGACCGGATTCTTTATCACAGCCCTGCTCGCGCTGCTCCTTCTCGGCGGAGGGGGAAACTTCGCGCTGGCACAAAAAGATGCTGACAGCAGCGAGCGTTGGCTGCTGGTCGAAGTGACAGACGAGCAGGGGCAGCCGTTGAAGAGCGCGTGCGTGACGGTTGTGCCGAAAGAGGGCGAGATTATTTTCCGCAACGCTGACTCGCGCGGGCGCGTCCGTGTGAAGAAGCTCGCGGCGGGCCGTTACAGAGTCACAGCCAAAAGCGACGGGTACGAGTTGCAGGGAAAACAGATCACGGTCGGCCAGGAGAATGAGACTGTGGCCTTTGTCTTGCGGCCGCGCGCGAATTGATGATGTCACGACTGGCGTACATTTTCCCCGGCCAGGGCTCGCAGTTTCCGGGGATGGGGAGCGAGTTGGCGGAAAAATACCCCGCCGCCCGGCAGGTCTTTGAAGAGGCGGACGACGCGCTCGGCTTCTCGATCTCGCGACTCTGCTTCGAGGGCACGGCCGAAGAGTTGCAACTGACCGAGAACACGCAGCCCGCTATCCTGACGACCTCGGTCGCGACGCTCCGCGCGCTCGAAGCCGAGGGGTTACAAGCGCCCGAGTGGGTCGCGGGTCACAGCCTTGGCGAATACTCCGCGCTGGTCGCCGCGGGCGCGCTCTCGCTCGCGGACGCCGTGCGCACGGTGCGGCTGCGCGGTCGCTTCATGCAGGAAGCCGTCCCCGTGGGCACGGGCGCGATGGCCGCAGTGATGGGCGCGGACACGGAGACTGTGGAAGCGGCCTGCGAAGAGGCGCGCGAGGGTGAAGTTTGTTCGCCCGCGAACATAAACTCGCCGAACCAGATCGTCGTCGCGGGGCACGCCGGGGCGGTTGACCGCTCTGTGAACGTGCTCAAGGAGCGCTGGGGCAAGCGCGCCATCAAGCTCAACGTGAGCGCCCCCTTTCATTGCGCGTTGATGATGCCCGCGCAGGAAAGGCTCGCCGCGGAGCTTGAAAAATTGGAGTTCAATGATTTACGTTTACCGCTCGTCACCAACGTGGATGCGGCAGTGATTCAAAGCGGCGCGGAGGCGCGCGGCGCGCTCGTGCGGCAAGTCTCTTCGCCTGTCCGCTGGCTGGAGTCCGTGCGGTTGTTAATCAACGAGGGCGCGCAGGTGTTCGTCGAAGTCGGCCCCGGCAAAGTTTTGTGCGGCCTCGTGCGCCAGATAGAGCGCGGCGCTAATTGCCTGACGACGGGCGACGCCGCGGGCCTCCTGGCCGCGAAGGAGGCGCTGGCGGCGGGCGCTTAAAAGTTTCTCAGGTTTTCCATCAATCATAAGGAGCAAATCGGTCATGCCCGATACACAAGAGATTGAAGCTAAAGTGAAGCAGATCATCGTGGACGAGCTGGGAGTGGACGAGAATGAAGTCACCCCGAACGCCCGTTTCATAGACGACCTCGGCGCGGACTCGCTCGACACGGTCGAACTCGTCATGCGTTTCGAGGAGGAGTTCGGCATCGAAATCCCCGACGAGGACGCCGAGAAAATCCAGAGCGTGCGCGATGCCTACAACTACATCGAGCAACACAAAGGAAAGTGATAAGTGATGAGTGATAAGTGATAAGTAAAAGCAAGGGGTCTTAACTTATCACTTATCCCTTATCACTTATCACTGCTTTTCAAAGGAGTATTCATCTTGCAACGTCGCGTCGTGGTTACGGGGGTCGGTCTGATTACGCCGGTGGGTAATTCGGTGGAGGCCACCTGGTCCGCGCTGATGCAGGGGCGCAGCGGCGTGGACTACATCAAGAAGTTCGATGTCGA